>DASZJL010000145.1:0-7893 GCA_035948135.1 Acidimicrobiales bacterium
TCGTCTACGAGAACACGGCGTGGGGCGGGTTGCGCGCCGCCACCGACAGCGCGCCCGGCAGCAGGCTGGGCGCTGACCTGAGTCACGCCCAGCCGGTGCTCCCCGGGGGCCGGGCCCAGACCCGCTACAAGGGCAACGTGCCGGCTGGGAACGACGTGCTGGTCTCGGAGGCATCGGGTCACTGGGCACTCGATGTGGCCGGCCACGGCGTGGCCCGGCTGAAGTCGTTCGGCTGGGCCAGCCGCTACCAGGCCGGCGAGGGTGGCCGCGCCACCTTGAGCTATGGCACCCCGATCCTTCGTTATCTGGCGGTGCTCGTGGAGATCGCGCTGTGGGTGCTCGTCATCCGCACCGTTCTCCGCGCCCGCCGCCGAAGGGAGGCGAGCGCATGAACGAGCGACGTTCCGCCATCGTGCGCCGAGCGCCGGCGGTGCTCGTGCTGCTGGCGGTGATCGTGGCGGCCGGGTTCGTCGACCACAGCTTCGGCCGTCCCAAGGCGGCGGTGCAGACGACCGCCGGGAGCATGCCCGTCGCGCCGCCCGCCAGTGCCTTGTCGTCGACCTGGTACTGCGCCGGTGGCAGCGCCGCGTCCAGCGGCACCGCCGACATGTCCGTGGCCGTCGTCAACGACGGGCAGGACCCGCGCACGGGGACGATCACGTTCACGCCCAACCAGGGCGACCCCAAGTCCGTGCCGGTCACGGTTCCGCCGTCGTCCCGAGCCGTCTTCCGCGCCCTCGACGTGGTCAAGGCCCCGTTCGTCGCCGCAACCGTCGAGCTCGACGGGGGAGCGGCGGCCGCCGAGGTCGGCGTGGGGGGCCCGCTCGGGTCCAGCGTCACCCAGTGCGCCTCGTCGGCGTCGGACACGTGGTACTTCGCCGAGGGCGTCACCACCAAGGACGCGGCGGAGACGCTTTTCGTCTACAACCCGTTCCCCGAGGACGCCATCGTCGACCTCACCTTCAGCACCGAGGACGGGGTGTCGGCGCCCCAAGGCCTGCAGGGCCTGGCGGTCCGGGGCCGGGGGTTGTTGCCCGTCAACGTCGGTGATTTCGTGCACCGGCGCCAGCAGGTGTCCACCCAGCTCACGACGCGCGTCGGGCGCGTGGTCGTCTCCCGCCTTCAGACGTTCGACGGAACCGCGGGCCGCAAGGGCCAGTCGCTGGCCCTCGGCGCGCCCGCCCCCTCCCGCACGTGGTACTTCCCCGAGGGCATCGTGGCCCCGGGCATCACCGAGCGGTATCAGCTCTACAACCCGGCCAACCGAGAGGTGCGGGCCGAGCTCAACCTCGCGCTCGAGCAGGGGGCGGCCGAGCCCATCGACGTGACGGTTCCGGCCCAGGCCCGGGTGACGGTGAGCGGCAATGACGAGAAGCGCATCCCCCGCCAGGTCGCCCATGCCGTGACCGTCACCTCCGAGAATCCGGGCCTGGTCGTCGAGCGGGCGATCGACGCCGTGTCGCCCGCACCGCGGGCCGGCTTCAGCTCGATCGTCGGGGCCACCAAGCTGTTCGACCACTGGCTCTTCGCCGTGGGCCAAGCCGACGAGGCATGGGATGAGTGGATCGTCGTGCAGAACCCCGGGACCCGGGCGGTCACCTTCTCGGTCACCGCCCTCGCCAATGGCCAGCGAGTCGGTATCGACGGCCTGCAGGACCTCCAAGTGGCCGCCGGCGAGCGCATGGCCGTCCGCCTCGGCGAGCACATCAAGCGGTCCGACCTCCCGGTCGCGGTCGATGCCACCGGTCCCGTCGCCGTCGAACGCGACCTGTACCAGGTCAAGGGTCTATCGCTGATCATGTCGATCGGAACCCCCGTAGCCTGAACGTCAATGGATCGGGTGCTGCTGGCCGTCGCCATCGCGCTGGCGGTCGCGGCGCTGGCGGTGGTGCTGCAGCGCCGGAAGCCGGAGCCGCCGACGCAGCGGCAGTGGGCCGTCCCGAGTCAGCTCGACCGGGCCGACTTCGACCGCCCGGGCGCTCCCTGGCTGGTCGCCGTCTTCTCATCGGCCACGTGCGGCGGGTGCGCCACGGCCGTCTCCCGGGCTCACGCGGTCGGCAGTGCCGACGTCGCCGTGCAGGAGGTCGAGTTCACGGCCCGCCGCGACCTCCACGAGCGGTACAACATCGAGACCGTGCCGATGCTCGTCGTCGCCGACCGCCAAGGGGTCGTACGCGCCCACTTCATCGGCACCCCCGCCGAGGGCGAGGTCGACGAGGTGTTCGCCGAGCTGGTTGCCGATTAACTCGTCGGGCGCAAGCTTCCGGCCGGCTGCGCTCGCCGCCGAAGGCGGCCTCTCCAGATGGGCGGCAAGAAATGACGGCGGAGGGCGAGCCGGCTTTGCCGGTCGCCCGGAGCACGATCTAGCTCGCCGAGCAAGCTTTGCTTGCGAGCGCGAAGAGTTAGCGCTCGCGCCAGGCCGGGCGGGGGGAGTCGGGGAGCTCTTGGGTGCGGTCCCCGGAAGGCCGGGGTGCCGGGTGTTCCTCGGGGCCCGGGCTCGGCGTCGGTGGCCGGGGGCGCAGGGGCGTCGGGCGGCCGGCTGCTTCGTCGACCAGGCGGCCGACTTCGGCGCCGTCGACGGTCTCGTTCTCCAGCAAGGCGTGCGCGACGGCGTCGAGGCCGGCCCGGTGCTTGCGGAGCGCCTCGCGCGCCCGCTCCTCTTGCTCCCGCAGGATGTGCTCGACCTCTTCGTCGATGACGCGCGCCGTCTCGTCGCTGTAGTCCCGCGAGTGCATCAAGTCTTCGCCGAGGAACACCATGCCCTGGGCGCCCCACGCCATGGGGCCGACGCGGCTGCTCATGCCCCACTCCCGCACCATCTTGCGGGCGAGCTCGGTGCACCCCACGAGGTCGTTGTTGGCACCCGTGGAGATCGTGCCGAACACCAACTCTTCGGCGATACGGCCCCCGAGGCGCACGACGAGGGAGTCGTCGATGTAGGGCCGCTGATAGATGTGGCGCTCCTCGAGCGGCAGCTGTTGGGTGACGCCCAGGGCCATGCCCGTCGGCAGGATCGTCACCTTGTGCACCGGGTCGGCGTGCTCCATCACGTACGCGAGCACGGCGTGGCCGCCCTCGTGGAAGGCGATGACCTCTTTTTCCTCGTCGGAGAGCGCCATCGACTCCCGGCGCTGCCCCATCAGCACCCGGTCGCGGGCGTCGTCGAAGTCCTTCTCGTGGATCTCGTGCTCGCCGCGGCGAACCGCGAACAGGGCGGCTTCGTTGACCAAGTTGGCCAGGTCGGCGCCGCTCATGCCGGGCGTGCCGCGGGCGCTGATCTCCAAGTCGACGTCCGAACCGACGCGCTTGTCCTTGCAGTGGACCTTGAGGATCTCCAGCCGCTCCTCGGCCTCGGGCAGGGGGACGACGATCTGGCGGTCGAACCGGCCGGGGCGCAGCAGGGCCGGGTCGAGGATGTCGGGCCGGTTGGTGGCCGCCATCATCACGATGCCCTCGGTGGTCTCGAAGCCGTCCATCTCCGAGAGCATCTGGTTGAGCGTCTGCTCCCGCTCGTCGTGGCCACCGCCGAGGCCGGCGCCCCGCTTGCGGCCGATGGAGTCGATTTCGTCGACGAAGATGATGCAGGGCGCCTGCTTGCGGGCGGTCTGGAAGAGGTCACGGACGCGGGCCGCGCCGACGCCGACGAACATCTCCATGAAGTCCGAGCCGGTGATCGACATGAACGGCACGCCGGCCTCGCCCGCCACGGCCCGGGCGATCAGCGTCTTGCCGGTGCCCGGCGGGCCCACGAGCAGGACGCCCTTGGGGATCCGGGCGCCGATGTCGCGGAACTTGCCGGGCTGCTTGAGGAAGTCGACGACCTCAGTGATCTCCTGTTTGACGCCTGAGTAGCCGGCCACGTCGTTGAACGTGGTCTTGGGCTTCTCGGTGTTGTACGTCTTGGCGCGCGAGCGCCCGATCGACATCAGGCCCGTGATCTGGCCCTGGGCGCGGCGGCTCATCCACACCCACAGCCCGATCAGCAGCAGGAACGGCAGGATCCAGATCAGGGCTTGGCCCAGGATGTTCGAGCTGGGCGAGTGGAACGTGACCTTGACGTTCTTCGTCCGGAACAGCTGGAGATCTTGCTCGGGGAGGGTCTGGGGGCCGGTGGTCGAGAAGCTCTTCCCGTCGGTGGTCTGGCCGGTGATCTTGGTGGCGTGATCCTCGTAGACGTCGATCGACTTCACCTGGCCGGCGTTCACACGGTCGAGGAAGTCGGGGATGTACTGGATCTGGTTGGACTTGCCCCCGCCGAGCAGGCTCGACAGCAAGAAGGCGATCAGCACCATGCCGATCAGCGCCCACACGATCGGGCGCGACCAGCTGGACGGGCCGCTGGGCATAGTGGGTGGCTTGCCCCGGCCGGGCTGCTGCGGGCGCTGGGGCTCGGGGCTCACGCCTCACATGCTACGTGGTGGCCCTCCATACGAACCCTCGACCTCGGTATCCGCGTCATCGGACGAGGCGGCGGATAGCGTGCGAAGCATGCACGGCTCCCGCCACTGTGTGCGGCCCGGCTGCGGTGTGATCGCGGAGGCCACGCTGACGTACCACTACGCCAGCCGCACAGCGTGGCTCGACGACCTCGAGGGCGATCCCGACCCCTCGTCATACGAGCTCTGCACGCAGCACGCCGACCGCTTCACCGTCCCGCTGGGGTGGAACCGCGAAGACCGGCGCGCGTCCGACGCGCCGCTCCCGCAGCCGCTCCCGACGGCCGAAGAACTGCTCGACATCCCGCTCGCGGTCTAACCGGCCTCCCTCCCTATGGTGGGGGGTGCGATGGGCGTCGAGCACGTCAGTGAGCGGACGCCGCGATGGGGACTCGGCGACGCGGCCGTCGGCCTCCTCGTGGGTTGGCTCGCCACGGCCGTGGTCGTCGCCTTCTGGGCGGGCGCCAACGGGAACGACTCGAACGCCATCAGTCTGGGCGCCCTCGCGGTTGGGGAGGCGGCCCTCTGGGTGGGGCTGCTCGGGGCGCCGGTGCTCGCCAGCAGGCGGAAGGGGTCGGGAGACCTGGCCACCGACTTCGGGTTCTCCTTCCGCTGGACCGACCCCCTCGTCGGCCTGCCGATCGGGGTGGTGTGCCAGCTGCTGCTGGTGCCGTTGATCTACCTGCCCTTGCAGCAGTTCGTCAGCAAGCACGACCTGGAGGCCCCGGTGCGCCAGGTCACCGACAGGGCCCACGGGATCGGCTTCATCGCCCTCACGCTCGTGGTCGTCGTCGGGGCGCCGATCGTCGAGGAGCTCTTCTTCCGCGGCCTGGTGTTGCGCTCGCTCCAGCGCCGGTTCGGCGACGCCTGGGCAGTGGTGGGGTCGGCCGTGCTGTTCGGGGTGGCGCACTTCGAGCCGCTCCAGCTGCCGGCGCTCGTGGCCCTCGGCGTGATCTTGGGCGTGCTGGCGGTCTCGAACAAGCGCCTGGGCCCCTCGATCTTCGCCCACGCCGGCTTCAACCTGGTCACGATGGTCGCTCTTGCGGTGAGCAGGTAGCGGCTCAAGCATCCGTCCCAAACTGCCGATACCACAGCTGGAGGGTCAGCCGGAACGGGAAGAAGGGGTGGCTGCGATGACGTGTCCGAAGTGCCGAGGAGCTCGGCTCGTGCAGATTGGTCTCACGCTCAAGGAGCGCAAGGTCACGATGCGCTCGTGCTCGAAGTGCGACACCCGCTGGTGGGACTCTGACGGCCAGCAGGTCGGCCTCACCAACGTCCTCGAACTGGCCACCGTCCGCCGATAGCCGTTTCGCGCTCGCAAGCGAAGCTTGCTCGGCGAGCTAATCGTGCTTCGGGCGACCGGCAAAGCCAGCTCGCCCTCCGCCGCTTCCTTTTCGCCGGCATCCGGCTGAGGCCGCCTTCGGCGGCGAGAGCGGCCGCCGGCATCTGCCCCGTCGGGCCGTCGCGAGTGCGAAAGGGGGTGGCGATCCGACTACCTCGGCCGGGAGTGTCACCATAGGGGCTGCCATGGCCGCCGCCCCGACGACCACGACGACGACGCTCGCTGCGCCTGCGCCGCGCATGCTGCCCCGCCGCCTGGCCCGGTTCCGCCAGAAACCGACGGCGGCCACGATCATCACGCTCGTCGTGGTGGCGCTGTCCTGCCTGTACATCTTCTGGCAGCTGCGGCCCGACCTGCTGTTCGCCAAGACCACGCCGGCCGGTGGCGACATGGGCGCCCACGTCTGGGGGCCCAACTACCTCAAGCACCACCTGCTCCCGCACGGGCGGATCACGGGTTGGGCGCCGTCGTGGTACGCCGGGTTCCCGTTCCTCACCTTCTACTTCCCGCTGCCCAGCCTGATCATCGCCCTGGTCAGCTTCGTCATCCCCTACGACATCGCCTTCAAGCTGGTGTCGGTCTCGGGTCTGATCGGCCTGCCCGTCGCGGCGTACCTGTTCGGCCGGCTGTCGCGGATGCGGTTCCCGGGGCCGGCGCTCATGGGCCTGGCCATGGTGCCGTTCGTCTTCGACCGCGCGTGGACGATCTATGGCGGCAACGTCGCGTCGACGCTCGCGGGCGAGTTCTCCTTCACGATCAGCCTCTGCTTCGGCCTCGTGTTCCTCGGCATGCTGGCTCGCGGCCTCGACACCGGACGGGGCCGCGCCCTGACGGCGATCCTTCTGGCGGCCACGGCGCTGTCCCACGTCCTGCCGACGCTCTTCGTCCTCGTGGGCGCGGTCGTCATCTATGCGATCGGACCGCTGCGCGGTCCGCTCGGTCGCGCCCGCCTGAAGTACATGGCGACCGTGTTGCCGGTCGGCGGACTGCTGGCCGGGTTCTGGCTGGTGCCGATCGTCTTCCGCACGCCGTACGCCACCGACATGGGCTGGGAGAAGCTCACCCAGTACACGAGCAACCTGTTCGACAAGCCGCCGCTGTGGGTGCTGCTGCTCGCCGGTGTCGGCGCCCTGTCGTCGATCATCTACGTGCGCCGGACGGGGATCGCCCTCCTCGCGCTGGCGGTCATCTTCGCCGGCATCTTCCGCTTCGAGCCCCAGGCCCGGCTCTGGAACGCCCGCTTCCTACCGTTCTGGTACCTCTGCCTCTACCTGCTGGCGGCGGTCGCGGTCTCCGAGCTGGCCCTGGCGATCGGGACCCTCCTTGCTCGTGACCCCGACCGGCCATGGCGGGGCCCGGCGTTGGCGGCGCCCATCGTCGCCGCAGTGGCGGCGCTGATCGTCACCGGCATTCCGCTGCGTAACCAGGCCGCCGCCAACCACAGCCTCGGGTTGTGGAACCTCATCCCGCTGCCGTCGTCGCATGACCAGAGCTTCATCCCGTCGTGGGTGCAGTGGAACTACTCCGGCTACGAGCGCAAGGCCGCCTACCCCGAGTACCGCAGCGTCGTTGACACCATGAAGAAGCTGCCGTGCGGGCGCGCCCACTGGGAGTACGAGTCGAACCTCGACCGCTACGGCACGCCGATGGCCCTCATGCTCCTGCCGTACTGGACCAACGACTGCATCGACTCGATGGAGGGTCTCTACTTCGAATCCTCGGCGACGACGCCGTACCACTTCCTCAACGCGGCCGAGCTCTCCAAGGCGCCGTCGAACCCGGAGCGCGACCTCCCGTACAAGACACTCGACGTCGCCAACGGCGTGAAGCACCTGCAGCTGATGGGCGTGCGCTACTACATGGCGTTCTCTCCCGACGCCCTGGCCCAGGCGCACGCCGACCCCGACCTCCACCTGGTGGCCACGTCCAAGCCGTGGGAGATCTTCGAGGTCAAGGACTCAGCCGTCGTCGCGCCGCTCCACGAGCAGCCGGCCGTCATCAAGAACGCGCCGAAGGGCGGCGCGGCGTGGATGGACATCGGCGTCAACTGGTACCAGCAGGCCCCGTCGAACTGGGACGTGCCGATCGCCAGTGACGGCCCAAGCGGCTGGCAGC
>DASZJL010000146.1:0-5491 GCA_035948135.1 Acidimicrobiales bacterium
AAGAGCCTGAACACCATGAACTGCGCGGTGATGGTGAACCCGGCCGTGGTGCCCGGCTACCACAACGTGTTCGTGAGCGGTGATGATCCCGAGGCCAAGGCGGCGGTCACCGACCTCCTCGGACAGTTCGGATGGCCGAAGGCCGCGGTCATCGACCTCGGCGACATCAAGAGCGCCCGGGGCGCCGAGGCCTTCGTACTGTTCTGGGTGTTCCTGCGCGGCGCCCTGGGCGGCAACCAGTTCAACCTGGGGGTGGTTCCCCCTCCATCAGCGTCATGACGTAGTCGAGCACGCCGTCGATACCGGCGCCGTGCAGGATCATCCCTCCGTCGACCACCAGCACCTGGCCAGTGATGTAGCGGGCCAGGTCGGAGCACAGGAAGACGACGACGTCGGCGATGTCTTCGGGCTCGCCCACCCTGCCGAGCGGCGTGCGATCGGTCCAGCGCTGCTCCCAGTCGCCCAACCCGAGCAGTGGCGTCGTCATCGCCGAGCGCACTGCACCGGGCGCCACCGCGTTCACGCGGATGCCCTGCCGTCCGTATTCGAGGGCCGCCGACTGCGTGAGGGCGGCGATCGCCGCTTTGGCGGCCGCGTACGGTCCCTCGCCCGGTGACGGGCGCACGCCGCTGATCGATGCGGTATTGACGACGCTGCCCGCGCCGGCCGCCAACATGTGAGGGACGGCCGCCCGCATGCCGTGCCACACGCCACCCAGGTTGACGTCGACCACCCGCCGGAACTCCTCGGGCTCGTACTCGTGCAAGCGGGCCATGCTTCCGGTCCCTGCGTTGTTGAAGGCGGTGTCGAGGCCGCCCATCTCGGCCGCGGCGCCGTCGACGGCCGCCCGCACGCCCTCGGGGTCCCGCACATCGACCCCGAAGGCCACGCCGTCGACCTCTGCCGCGACGGCCGCGGCCGCCTCACCGTCGAGGTCGAGCACGGCGACCCGCGCCCCCTCCTCGGCGAAGCGCCGGCAGGTGGCGCGTCCGATGCCGGAGCCGCCACCCGTCACCACCGCCCGGCGGCCGTCGAGAATCCCCACGAATCCGGAGCGTAGGACCGTAAGACGCGGGCCCCCACGTCGTTCTCAGGTCAACAAGCGAAACGGTATTGGGGGTTTGGGGTGGCGACGCGACCGACGGCAGTTCGCGTGAATGTCTCGATGGGGTTGGTCCTGGTGAGCCTGGTCGCCGAGGCGGTGTTTGTCGCCCTGGTCGCCTACGGCCTGTTCCGGTTCATCTCCCTCGTGCGATAGCGCCGGGGCCTAGGCTCGCCGGCCATGGCCCGCATCGACATTCCCGAGGGCGAGGGGGGCGACGCCGCCCAGGTCTGGATGCTGCGCCCCGAGATGGCGGGGGCGGCCGGGAAGATGAGCGAGGCCGCGTACCACCGCAGCAAGCTGCCGGCCCGTGAGCGCGAGGCGGCGCGAATGCGCATCGCCCAGCTCAACGACTGCCCCATATGACTGAACTTCAGGGCTGCGTCGGTGGCGCAGCAAGGAGCGTCTGAAGAGCTCTACGCCCACGTGGCCGAGTACCGGTCCTGGCCGGGCTACACCGACCGCGAGCGCCTAGCCATCGAGTTCGCCGAGCGCTTCGTCGTCGACCACACCAACATGGATGACGAGTTTTTCGCCCGGCTGCGGGCCCAGTTCGCCGACGACGAGATCGTCGACCTGGGACTGTGCGTCGCCATCTTCATGGGCCTGGGCCGCTTCCTGCGCGTCCTCGGGATCGACGAAGCCTGCCCCTGGGACGGGTAGTGCTTGCTTGAAAGTTCCCTGACTATCGTGTCAGGGAATGCCGATTCATTACGAGGTGGACGACCACGTCGCCACCATCACGATCGACCGGCCGGAGACCCGCAACGCGCTCGACATGTACCACTTCCGCGACCTGGCGGCGGCGTGGCGGAGTGTCAAGAAGGACGACGACGTCTGGGTGGCGATCATCACCGGCGTCGGCGACGCCTTCATGGCCGGTGCCGACCTGAAGACCTTCATCCCCCAGGTCACCAAGCTGCAGAAGGAGATCCAGTCGGGCGGCGTCAAGGAGATCGACGGCTGCCGGCTGTCCGACAGCGTGTACGCCGTGCTCCGCAACGTCGAGATCTACAAGCCGATCATCGCCGCCGTCGGGGGTCCGGCTGTGGCCGGCGGCATGGAGATGCTCGGCGGCGTCGACATCCGCATCGCCACGCCCGACGCCACGTTCGGCGTGATGGAACCCAAGCGGGGACTGTTCGCGGGTGGTGGGACGACGGTTCGTCTGCCGCGCCAGCTGGCGTTTCCGGCGGCCATGGAGTTCCTGCTCACCGCCGAGCGCTTCCCGGCCGAGCGGGCGCTCGAGCTCGGGCTCATCAACGAGATCGTCCCCCGTGATCAGTTGATGGACAAGGCCCACGACTGGGCCCGGCGCATCACCGCCAACGCCCCCCTCGCCGTGCAAGCGACCAAAGAGAGCGTGCTGAAGGGCCTGTTGGTCGACTTGGAGAGCGCCTACAAGATCGAGTCGGAGATCAGCGGCAGGGTGTTCCAGACCGAGGACGCCAAGGAAGGCCCCAAGGCGTTTGCCGAGAAGCGTCCGCCGGTCTGGCAAGGCAGATAGCCGCCGTGCCGGTCGACCCCCGCACGCCCTGCATCATCGGAGTCGCCCAGCGGACGTGGCGGCCGGTCAACCCCGACCCCGTCGACGCCCCCGAGCCGCTCGACATGTGGGAGGAGGTCGCGGTCGCCGCTGGTGACGACGCCAGCATCCCCGGTCTGGCCACCGACGTCGACAGCCTTCAGATCGTCTACTGCCAGACGTGGCCCTACGACGACCCCGTGGCGCGCCTCTCAGAGCGGATCGGCGCCGCGCCGCGGCACCGCTACTACTCCGGCATCGGCGGCACCACGCCCCAGGTCCTCGTCAACGAGACGGCCGAGTCCATCCTCAAGGGTGACTACAACCTGGCGTTGATCACTGGCGCGGAAGCCCTCGACACCATGCGTCGGGCCAAGAAGCAGGGCCGGCGGCTTCCGTGGAGTCACCGCAACCCCGAGAAGGCGCCGTTCCCGTTCGAGGCGCCCTTCCACCCGGCGGAAGTCGCCCACGAGGTCTTCCAGGCTTGGCTCACGTTCCCCGTCTTCGACATCGCCCGCCGGGCCCACCTCGGCTGCCTGCCCGAGGGATACCGAGAGCGCCTGGGCCAGCTCCTGGAGCCCATGACGAAGATCGCGGCGGCGAACCCCTACGCCTGGTTCCCGCTCGAGCGCTCAGCCGACGAGCTCATCACCCCCACCAAGTCCAACCGCCTCGTCGGTTACCCGTACACGAAGTACATGGTGTCGGTGATGGACGTCGACATGGCGGCCGCCCTCATCGTGGCGAGCCACGAGAAGGCCGACGCCCTGGGCGTGCCCGCCGACAAGCGCGTGTACCTGCGGGGCTGGGCCTACGGCAACGACCCTTGGTACATCGCCGAGCGTCCTGAGCTGTGGCGGTCGGAGGCGATGAAGCAGGTGAGCCAGGCCGCCCTCACGATGGCCGGTGCCGTCGTCGACGACGTCGCCCACCTCGACCTCTACAGCTGCTTCGCCAGCTCCGTGTTGTTCGCGCGCGACGCCCTCGGGTTCAAGGACAGTGTCTACGACCGCCCGATCACCGTTACCGGTGGCCTGCCGTTCTCGGGCGGCGCCGGCAGTGACTACATGACGCACTCGATCGCGGCGATGGCCGGAACGCTGCGCAACGACCCGGGGTCGCTGGGCATGGTGAGCGGCGTCGGCATGCACATGACCAAGCACACCTACGCCGTCTATGGCACCGAGCCGCCGGCCCAGCCGTTGCAGCCCGTCGACGGCGCGGCGCTGCAGGCCCGGCTCGACGCGCTCCCCAAGAAGGCGATCGCCGACAGCTACGCGGGCCGGGCAACGGTCGCCACCTACACGGTCGCCCACGGCCGGAGCGGCGAGGCCGAGTGGGGACTGGCGGTGTGCGACGTCGATGCCGGCACGCGCTGCTACGCCAAGATCCTCGACGCCGACCTGCTGGCCCAGGCCGAGGCCACCGAGCTGGTCGGCACGACCGTGACCTTGGTGCCGGGAGACAACAACGCCAACGTGGTGAAGGAGCTGTTCACGTGAGCATTTCCGTGCTGCCGTACCGCGACGAGCTGAAGGTCGGCGATGGCCGTCTCTACATCGACGGCCAGTGGTCCGAGGCCTCCGACGGTGGCACGTGGACGCACGTGCACCCGTCGACCAACGAGGAGGTCGCCAAGTTCGCGGTCGCCAGCGCGGCGGACGTCGACCGCGCCGTGCACGCGGCCCGGCGGGCGTTCGACGACGGGCCGTGGCCGAACATGAAGGCCCGCGATCGCAAGCTGCTCCTGCGCCGCTACATCGACGCGCTCAACGAGAACGCCGACGAGATCAACCGTCTGCAGAGCCTCGACAACGGCCTGCCGATCACGTTCTCGTCGATGTACCAGGTGTCGGCGTCGTTCGCGGCCGACATCTTCGACTACCACACGGGCTGGGTCGACAAGCTCGGTGGGGAGACCATCCCGCACTTCAACCTGGCCGACTACTTCTCGTACACGCTGCGCCAGCCGGTCGGCGTGGTCGGGGCCATCATCCCCTGGAACGCTCCGGTCTTCCTGTTCGCCCAGAAGGCCGCGCCCGCGCTGGCGACGGGATGCACAGTCGTCATGAAGCCGTCGGAGTACGCCAGCCTCGCGGTCATCCGCATGACCGAGCTCCTCGACGAGATCGGGTTCCCGCCCGGCGTCTTCAACCTCGTCCCCGGCGAGGGGCCGGTCACCGGCGAGGCCCTCATCACCCATCCTCTCGTCGACAAGGTCACGTTCACCGGCAGCCGGGCCGTCGGCCAGCGGATCCTGGCGGCGTCGGCCGACGGCATCAAGCGGGTGTCCCTCGAGCTCGGCGGCAAGAGCGCCAATCTCATCTTCCCCGACGTCGACGTGAACATGGCCGCGATGACCGCCATGGGCATGGTGTCGATGGGCCTGTCCGGCCAGGGCTGCGTGTGCCTCACCCGGGCGCTGGCCCACCGGTCGATCTACGACGACCTCATCCAGAGCGCGCGCGGGTTGGCCCAGATGGTCAGCTACGGCGACCCCTTCGCGGAGACGACGACATCGGGTCCGATCATCAACAAGAAGCAGCTCGGACGTGTGACCGGCTTCATCGAGAAGGGTCAGGAGGAGGGCGCCCGCCTGGTCTTCGGCGGCGACCGTCCCGGCGGCGAGTTGAGCGCCGGCAACTACGTCAATCCCACACTGTTCGCGGACGTCGACAACAAGATGTCGATCGCCCAGGAGGAGATCTTCGGTCCGGTCCTGTCGGTGATCCCCTTCGACAGCGAAGAAGAGGCCATCCGCATCGCCAACGACACCAACTACGGCCTGGGCGCCGGCATCCAGACGTCCGACGTGAAGCGGGCCCACCGGGTAGCGAAGGCGCTCCGGGCCGGCACCATCGGCG
>DASZJL010000147.1:0-12764 GCA_035948135.1 Acidimicrobiales bacterium
CGTCAGGCGCCGCCCAGCCCGACGTCAACCTGATGCCGCCGATCCTCGACGCGGTGCGGGCCTACGCCACCGTCGGCGAGATCATCGGTGCCCTGGCCGGCGTCTTCGGTCGCTGGACCGAGGACCCGGTCATTTAGGAGAGCTGCGCGACCGCACCAGACCGGCGACGCCGAGGCCGATCAAGAGGAACGGCCAGATCCAGCGCACGTTGAGGTTGATCCCGCCTGCGTGGTCGACGAGGAAAAGCACGCCCAGCACAACGAACAGGATGCCGGCGACGATTGCGCCCGGATTGGGATCGCGCCGGATCACTGCGGGACCGCCACGGTGGACGGCGGCGACGGCGGCGACGGCGGCGACGGTGGCGACGGTGGGGACGTCGTAAACGGTGCGAGCGGCTGCGGCGCGAGAAGGGACTCGCTCGGGACGACCTCGACCTGACCGGCGCCGACGTCGAGGTGCAATCGCAGCGTGCCCTGCGCGCCGGGTCCGGTCGTGGCCGAGTCGTCGACGTCGATGCCGTTCTCGTGCCGGCCGAACAGGAAGAGGTCGCCGGCGCCGGCGTGGGCCGTCACCGAAACCCTCGCGGCCGCCGGCACGACGACCTTCATGTGGCCGGCGCCGAGCCGGGCCCGGACCAGCTGACCCTCCGCCGGGAACGTCACGTGTGAGAGGTCGATGACAACATCGCCGGCGCCGTGCTTGTAGAAGGTGCGCACTTCTTCGGCGCTGTTCGGCACCCACCGCTTCTCGCCCCAGCCGCCGCTGAGAGGTACGCGCACGACCGACGCGATCACGAGCGCGATCGTGAGGACCACGCCGATGGCGATGAGCCCGCTCGTGCCCCCCGTCCATGCACTGACGACCAGGGACACGCCGACGAGGATCAAGGCGCCGGCGAGGAACACGGGCACGCTCACCGAAAGGACGTCGGCGGCGTGCAGCAGGCCGACGGCACCGGCGCCGATCAACAGGATGCTGAGCACGATGGCTGTCAGCGAGCGTCCCCCGGTAGGCCGCAGTTCGTCGGCGGGTGGCCCCCATGACGCGCCACCGCCGCCGGACGGCGGCGCGGGCGGGGGCGGCGATTCCGGCGGCGGTGGCAGCGCGGCGGTGGCATCGGTAGCCGGGAGTTGTGCGGTGTCATTCGTCCCGGCGGGCGGCGGCGGGGCTGGCGGCGTCGGAGCCGGTGGGGTCGACCACGGCGTCGGTGTCGACGGCGGCTGCGGAGGCGCCGATGGGTGGCGGCGCAGGAGTAGAGCGCCGACGACGATGGCGATCACCGCGAAGCCGATGCCGCCGTCGTGATGACGGCTCAGCAGGTCGCCCGAGAGGATGAGCGCCCCAATGACGATCAGGAGGATCGGCAGCCAGTGCCCGCGGCGCCCGCGCTGCACCCATCCCTCGCCGATCGAGCGCTGATGTCCCTCCTCGGGCAGGAGCAGCCAGGCCACCGGATACAGCAGGATGCCGGCCCCCCCGACGAAGGCCAGCACCACGAAGGCGATGCGAAAGATGACGGGGTCGACGTCGAAGTACTCGCCGAGGCCGCCGCAGACGCCGGCCAGGACCCGGTCGGACTTGCTGCGTTGCAGCCGGCCTCGGGGCGGGGCGCCGGGTGGCGTGTCGTTCTGAGTCGCGGACATGGGTCGATCATGCGGCCCCGGGCGTCGCCTGCCAATCGGGGATGACCCTGACCCGTCGTCGGGGTCGCCCCCTGATGTGAACGGCGGGGGGCCGTGCGATCATCGGAGGCGAAGGCTCATGGCCCGCACCGAGCAACGCCGCCTCTACCGCAGCACGGACGACCGCATCCTGGCCGGCGTCTGCGGTGGTCTCGCGGAGCACCTCGACATCGACGTGCGCGCCGTCCGCGCCGGCTTCGCCGTTCTCGCCTTCGTCGGCGGAACCGGTCTGATCCTGTACGCCGCCTTCTGGGCGATCGTCCCCCAGCGCCCGGATGGAACCGGGCCCGCGCCGACCTCCAGGTCGCGACGACGACGCCCCGACCGCGGCGACCTTGTGTTCCTCTGCCTCCTGGCGGGGGGTGTCGTGCTCCTCGTCCGGCAATTGGGCCTGTGGCTCGGGGACGCCTTCGTCTGGCCCGTGCTGGCGGCCGCGGTCGGTGTCGCCATCATCTGGCGCCAGGCCGACGAGTCACAGCGGGCGCGGTGGGCGGCGTCAGCGCGGGCGCCGCTCACCGAGCGACCGGCGCGCGTCGTGGCCGTCCGCGTGGCGGCCGGTGTCGTCCTCGTGACCGCGGGGGTCGTGTGGCTTCTCATCTCCCAGGACGGCCTGCGGGCCGCGACTCGCGGCCTGCTGGCCGTCCTCGTCGCGGTCGTCGGGCTGGCGCTGATCACCGGTCCGTGGTGGTGGCGGCTGGCGCGTGATCTCAGCGACGAGCGCCGGGCGCGGGTGCGGGCCCAGGAACGGGCCGAGTTGGCCGCGCACATCCACGACTCGGTGCTGCAGACGTTGGCGCTGATCCAGGCCAAGGCCGGCCAGCCGCGTGAGGTCCAGCGGCTGGCGCGTGCCCAGGAGCGCGAGCTGCGCAGCTGGCTGTTCGCGCGCCCGCAGCCCGACGGCGCTGGCGACGCCACGCTGGCTCGCTCTGTCGAGGCGGCCGCGGCCGAGGTCGAGGACCTGCACGCGACGTCGATCGACGTGGTGGCCGTCGGCGACGCCCCGCTCGACGATCGCCTGGCAGCCGTGGTCGCGGCCGCACGCGAGGCCATGGTGAACGCCGCCAAGTTCGCGGGCGTCGAGCAGGTTCAAGTGTTCGTCGAGGTTGAGGGCGATCGAGTCACCGTCTTCGTGCGCGACCGTGGCGTCGGCTTCGACCCGGCGTCCGTGGACACCGACCGGCGCGGGATCTCCGAGTCCATCGTCGGTCGCATGGCACGCCACGGTGGGGCGGCCGTGGTGCGGAGTAGCCCCGGGCAGGGCACGGAGGTCGAGCTGAACATGACGCGGACGGCGGCGTAGACGAATGACCAGCAAGCCGCGGGTGTTCATCGTTGACGACCACCACCTCTTCCGCTCCGGCGTGCGCGCCGAGCTCGGGAACGCGGTCGACGTCGTCGGCGACGCCGACGAGGTGGCGGCGGCCGTCGAGCTGATCACCGAGCGCAAGCCCGACGTGGTGCTGGTCGACGTCCACATGCCCGACGGGGGAGGCCGGGCGGTGATCGACGCGGTGTCGGCGACCGACCCCGACGTTCGCTTCCTCGCCATATCGGTCTCCGACGCGGCTGAGGACGTCATCAGTGTGATCAGGGCCGGCGCCCGTGGCTACGTCACCAAGACCATCTCCGGCCCCGAGCTGGCCGACGCCATTCAGCGCGTGGCCGAGGGCGACGCGGTGTTCTCGCCCCGCCTGGCCGGCTTCGTGCTCGACGCGTTCGCGGGCGCCCCCGCACCCGTCGTCGACCCCGAACTCGACCAGCTCACCAACCGGGAGCGCGAGGTCCTGCGCCTCATCGCCCGCGGCTACGCCTACAAGGAGATCGCCCGTCAGTTGGAGATCTCGGTGAAGACGGTGGAGACGCACGTCTCCGCCGTCCTGCGAAAGCTGCAGCTGTCCAGTCGTCACGAGCTGACCCGATGGGCCGCTGATCGCCGCCTCACGTAGTTTCATTTCATGCTGCTGGCCGAGCTCGAGATCCGGCACTCGCGCGCCGCGGTGCCGACGCGCCGGGTGGCGCTCGGCGAGCGCTGGCTGCCGGCCGAGCCGCCGCCGGGCCCCGGAGGCATCCTGCTCGGTGGGCTGGTCGCCGCGCACGTGGACGCCATCGACGACGACCTCCTCGTGGAGCTGCTCGGCCTGATCGACGACCTGGAGAGCGACCGGCGTATTCCCCAGCCCCGGCTGCGTCACCGCTTCCAGATCGACGTCGTCGGCCTCGACCGCAGTCGTCACAAGCTGGTGGCCGAGGGTGAGGAGATGGTGTTCGAGCTCGACGAGCACGGGCCCGCCGTGCCCCAGGTCCTCGGGGCCGTGTACGCCGTGCGGGAGCTGCCCGAGGATGCCCGGCCCGTCGTGTTCGACGTCCTGCGCAGGGCCATGCGCTGGGACGGGCCCCTCGGTCCCGACCTCGTCACCTACCTCCGTGAGCGACGAGCCGCCGGACTGCCGTGGCGGGGCCTGCCCACCGACATCCGCTGGGCCCTCCGGGTGCTCGGCTTCGACCCCGACGCTGACCCGGAGGGCGATGCCATCAGGCGCCGCTTCCGCTCGCTCCTGCGAGACGTCCATCCCGACCACGGCGCTGAGCACGAGGGCGCCGGCCTCCGCATCCTCGAGCTCACCGAAGCCCGCCGGATCCTCCTGTCGTGAAAAAACCTGATCGCGCTCTGTTACTGACGCCCGGAGCGAGCGCGGGCCGTGATCAACCAGCGCTCGTTGCCGTCGAGAAGGCGCTCGCCCCGGTGCCGGTCGAACGCATGGACTTCCCGTATCGGAAGGCGGGTCGCAAGTCGCCCGACAAGGCGCCGGTGCTGATCGAAGCCGTGCGCGAAGGGGCGGCGCAGCTCGCCAAACGCACCCGCCTGGCGCCCGACCGCCTGGTCCTCGGCGGCCGCTCCATGGGCGGGCGCATGTGCTCAATGGCCGTCGCCGAAGGGCTGCCCGCTCTCGGCCTGGCCCTCATCAGCTATCCGCTCCATCCGCCCGGCAAGCCGGAGAAGAGCCGCACCGAGCATCTCCCGCAGCTCAAGATCCCCTGCCTGTTCGTCTCCGGCACCAAGGACGCCTTCGGCACCGTCGACGAGCTCGAAGCGGCCACCGCAGCCATCCCCGGACCCGTCACCCACGTCTGGCTGGACGGCGGCGACCACGGCCTCCGCCGCCGCGACGACGAGGTGGCCGCGATCGTCCGCGACTGGGTGGTCGGGCTGTAGGTCGGCAACTGCAAACTGCGGCTCTGAAGGGGTCGCACCCCGGCTATTGCTGGATTGGTAGCGCTGAGCGCACATAACCCAGCAATAGCCGGCGGTTCGCGGATCGGGACCGTCGCTATTGCTGGATTGGTAGCGCTGAGCGCACACAATCCAGCGAAAGCGGGCGTCGACCTCGGGCACCGTTCCCTTTCGAGCCGCAGTTGGCGGCCGTAAGCCGTGGCAGCAGCTAAGGGACTCCGCGGTCTTCGGGGTTGAGGTCCTCCAGCTCGCGCCGGGCGGTCTCCGGGAACGCGAGCGCGACGAGGAAGGCCAGCAGTACCGGACCGACGCCGACGATCGCCATGGCCGGGCCGATCGAACCGAACTGGTCGGAGAGGCCGCCGACCGCGAGGAGCCCGGCGACGCTGCCGGCCAGCGCGACGAGGAACGTCATACCGTTCGCCGTGCCCCGCAGTGACGTCGGGAACAACTCGGGCCCGTAGACGCCGAGGGCGGGGATCTCAGCCGCGGTGACGATATTGCTGACGATGGCCCAGAGCCACATGGGCGCACCGGACGCGAAATAGAAGGCGACGGAAAGCACTGTTCCGAGGGTGAGAGCAACGAACGCGACCGGCTTGCGGCCGCGGCGGTCGGCCAGCAGACCGCCGACGATGATCCCGATGGCTCCCGGGGTGCCGCTGACGATCGACAGGGTGGCGATCCCGCCCCCGGTGTAGTGCCGCTCGTGCTTGAGAAAGCGGTTGCCGAACTGGGCGTCGGGGGCGACGAAGATGTTCAGCAGGAATCCGGCCGCGGCCAGCAGCCACAACCGACGACCGTGGCCGCGCAGCGGCGCATCGACGTGGGGCGCCTCGAACCGCCGGCTCTCCGGCAAGCGTCGCCCGATGCCGGGGAGCAGCAACAATCCGAAGACCGGAATGACGTAGACGAGGCGCCAGCCCCACACCGCGATGTCGGCCAGGCGCAGCGCCAACACCGATGCTCCGGCCCCGAGGGCGGCCGCCATGGCGAGCAGACCGACGGCGTAGGCGCGCGAGCCGGCGGGCAATTCCTCGACGGCGACGACCGGCAGCAGTATGAACAAGCCGTAGGCGCAGCCCTGGGTGAGCACCTGGCTGCCGGTCAGCCACGGCAGCGACGGGGCGACGGCGCCCGTCAACGCCAGGAGACATCCAGCCGTTCCCGCACCGAGGATCACGGGACGGCGACCGCGCTTGTCGGCGAGGGCGACGATGACGAACGCGAGCACGCCGCCCGCTCGCACGAAGCCACCGGCGACGCCCTGGGCCGCGTTGTTGGCGTGGAACTCGTCGGCCGCGAAGGCGATCGTCTGGTTGAAGAGCGTGTTGATGTAGCCGAACAGCACGGCCGCCGCGCACAGCGTCCCGAGCACGGTGGTGGCCCGGGCGTCGAAGCGGTCGGGCGGGAGCCACCACTGGGGCCGGTCGCGCGCCGGCTTGCGCAGGGCGTGACGGAAGAACGGAATGAAGATCCACCCGAAATACGGAAGCGCGAGTTGGAACGTGACCGTTTGCTCGGCCTTGTTGCCGTCGAGGGTCACCGTGCGGCGGTACTCGCGCATCGGAGCGCCGGCCTCTGCTTCGAACACCCCCTCGCCAACGAGGCGCTCGGCGACCGGATAGGTGCGGGGCCGGAGGAGGGCGTCGACGTCGGGCCCGTCGAACCGGGTCACGACGCGCGACACGTCCAGACCATACTGAGGGTGTGGATCGCATCGTCGTGCGGGGCAGTGGGCCCCTCGAGGGGTCGGTCGCCGTCGAGGGGGCGAAGAACTCCGTCCTCAAGCTGATGGCGGCCAGCCTCATGGCCGAGGGTCGATCGGTGCTGCGCAACGTGCCGCGCATCGTCGACGTGGAGATCATGAGCGACCTGCTGACGTCGATGGGTGCCGACGTGCGGCGGGCCGAGGACCACGTCCTCACCATTGACGTGGGCGCGGAGATCACGCCCGAGGCCCCGTACGAGCTCGTCGAGCAGATGCGGGCGTCCATCGTCGTCCTCGGCGCCCTGCTGGCCCGCAACGGGTACGCCCGGGTGGCCCTGCCCGGCGGTGACAACTTCGGGCCCAGGCCGATCGACATGCACATCGCCGGCCTCGAGGCGTTGGGCGTTCGCTTCGAGTCGGCGCACGGCTACATCGAGGCCCGCTGCGACAACCTGGTCGGGACGCGCGTCGTGCTCGAGTTTCCGAGCGTCGGCGCCACCGAGAACCTGGTGATGGCCGCCGTCCGGGCCAAGGGAACGACGCTCATCGACAACGCGGCCCGCGAGCCGGAGATCGCCGACCTGTGCGCGTTCCTCACTCGCATGGGCGCCCGCATCGTCGGCGGCGGGACCTCGACCATCGAGATCGAGGGAGTCGACGAGCTCTCACCGGTCGACCACACCGTCATCCCTGACCGCATCGAGGCGGGCACGTTCCTCGCCGCGGTCGGCGTGGCCGGGGGCGAGCTCACCCTCGAAGGCGCCCGTGCCGACCACGTCGACATGCTCATCCGCAAGCTGGGCGAGATGGGGATGCGTGTGTCGCCGTCGAGCGACGGCCTGTGGGTGCAAGCGAAGGGTCGCCTGCGATCCGTCGACGTCTCGACGCTCCCGTACCCCGGCATCGCCACCGACTACAAGCCGTTCTTTGTCGCCATGCTGGCCGTCGCTGAAGGGGTGGGCATCGTCACCGAGAACCTCTTCGCCGGGCGTTTCCGGTACATCGACGAGCTGGTGCGCATGGGCGCCGACATCCGCACCGAGGGCCACCACGCCGTCGTCCGCGGCCGGCCCCGGCTCTCGGGCGCGCCCGTGCGGGCACCCGACATCCGCGCCGGCGCGGCCCTGGTGATCGCCGCGCTGGGAGCCGACGGCGAGACCGTCGTGTCCGACGCCAACCACATCGCCCGTGGCTACGAGAACTTCGCAGGAAAGCTGCGCGCCATCGGCGCTGACATCACAGCGATATGAGCTCCGGAAGCTCGTGAGCTCTCGTACACGCCAACGGGATCCGGCCGACCTGGTCGAGGCCGCCGGCCAGGGCGACCGGGGGGCGCTGGCCCGACTCATCTCGTTCGTCGAGGAGGGCGGCGACCTCGCCCGCAAGGTCGGCGGGCTCACGTTCCCGCGGGCGGGTGGCGCATATACGGTCGGGATCACGGGCCCCACGGGCTCGGGGAAGTCGACGCTCACCGAGCGCCTCATCACGACCATCCGCGCCCAGGGTGACCAGGTCGGCGTGCTGGCCGTCGACCCGTCGTCGCCGTTCTCGGGCGGCGCCTTCCTCGGCGACCGCGTGCGCATGCAGAGCCACGCCACCGACGAAGGAGTGTTCATCCGGTCGATGGCGACGCGCGGCCACCTCGGTGGGCTCTCGCTCGCCACGCCCGAAGCGATCCGCGTGCTCGACGCGGCCGGCATCCCCTGGGTCCTCGTGGAGACGGTCGGCGTCGGGCAGGTCGAGATCGAGATCGCGTCGTCGGCGGACACGACGGTGGTCGTGGTGCCACCCGGCTCGGGCGACGCCATGCAGGCCAGCAAGGCCGGGCTCCTCGAGGCCGCCGACGTGTTCGTCGTCAACAAGGCCGACCGCCCGGGCGCGGCCGAGACCAGGCGCGACCTCGAGTTCATGCTCCACCTCTCGGCGGCCGACGACGGCTGGACGCCGCCCATCGTCAGCACGGTGGCCTCCGCCGGAGACGGCGTCGACGATCTGTGGTCCGCCGTCAACGACCACCGGGCCTTCCTCACCGAACACGGGCTGCTCGAGAAGCGCAGGGCGCAGCGCCTGGCCGAGGAGCTGCGCCACGTCGTCGGCCAGCGCCTCGAGCGCCGGGCCTACGAGCGCTGCCAAGGGCCGGACTTCGACCGCCTGTTGCACGAGGTCGTCGAGCGCCGGCTCGACCCCTACGTGGCGGCGAGTCGTCTCCTCGACGCCGACCAGGGTTAGCGTCCCCGAGCAATGGCCGAGTTCGTGCACGTGGAGCGCGGTGACGACGGCGTGGCGGTGCTGCGCCTCGACCGCCCGCCCGCCAACGCTCTCTCCGTCGCGCACCTGGGCGAGATCGCTGACGCGGCGCGCAATCTCAGGGCCGACCCGCCGGGGGCGGTCGTGGTCACTGGTGGCGACAGGATCTTCGCCGCCGGCGCCGACATCGCCGAGTTCGGCGGTCCCGAGGAGGCGGCGCACATCGCCGGCCACTTCCGCGAGGCCTTTGATGCCGTCGCCGCTATCCCGCGCATGACGATCGCGGCCGTGGCCGGCTACGCCCTGGGCGGTGGGTGCGAGCTGGCCTTGGCGTGCGACATGCGCGTGGCAGCTGACACCGCGACCTTCGGCCAGCCCGAAGTGTCGCTGGGCATCATCCCGGGTGCGGGCGGCACCCAACGTCTGACCCGCCTGATCGGCCCGGCCCGAGCGAAGGACATCATCCTCAGCGGGCGCCGCGTCAAGGCGGGCGAGGCCCTCAACATCGGCCTCTGCGACCGCATCTTCCCGGCCACGGTCCTGCAGGCGGAGGCGCGTGCGATGGCGCTCAGCTTCGCCAACGGCGCCGTGGCCGCCCACGCCCTGGCCAAGCGGGCCATCGACGCCGCGTTCGACGGCTCCCTCGCCGACGGCCTCAGCCTCGAACAGGAGCTGTTCGTGCAGGTCTTCGAGACCGAGGACGCCAAAACCGGCGTGCAGTCGTTCCTCGAGAACGGCCCGGGGAAGGCCACGTTCACGGGCCGGTAGACAACCATCCTCGTTCTTTGCGGATCTTTGGCGGTATAGCCGTCGAAAATCCGCAAAGAACGATCAGGTCGAGACCGAAGCCGGCTCGTAGAGGCGGTCGACGTACTCCCGGAGCATGCGCTCGGCTGTCACTCGAGGCCCGAGGCTGCGCAGCGACGTGCGGATCTTCTGGAGCCACGCCACGGGCACGCCACCGTCCTCCCGGTCGTAGAACATCGGCACGATCTCGCCTTCGAGCAGCGCGAACAGGGCGTCGGCCTCGAGATGGTCGCGGTGGCCCTCGTCGGCCTCGCCTTCGAACGAGGGGATGGCCCAGCCGTTGGAGCCGTCGTACATCTCGTCCCACCAGCCGTCGAGCACCGAGCAGTGGAGGCCGCCGTTCAGAACGGCCTTCATCCCACTGGTGCCGCACGCCTCGTGCGGGCGCCGGGGCGTGTTCAACCACACGTCGCTGCCCTCGTAGAAGCAGCGCCCGACTGCGATGTCGTAGTCCTCGACGAACCCCATGCGGTGGCGCACCTCGGGGCGGCGGGCGAACTGGACCACCTGCTGGATGAGCTCCTTGCCCTGGTGGTCGGCGGGGTGGGCTTTACCCCCGAACACGAGCTGCACCGGCCGCTCGTCCGACAACAGCAGCGCCTCGAGACGCTCCGGCTGCGACAGCAACAGCGTCGCCCGCTTGTAGGCCGCGAATCGGCGGGCGAAGCCGATGGTGAGCACGTCCGCGTCGAGGTCGACGCCGGCGCGGGAGCGGACCATGTCGACGAGCCGTCTGCGCCCCTCGGAGCGAACCCGCCACAGGTCCTCGTTCCCCAACTCGGGTGACGGCCGCGCCGGCGCCCACGTCGGCACGTGGACGCCGTTGGTGATGGCGTCGATGCGGACGTCGAGGGCGGCGAACATCTCCCGGCTGACCCGGGCGTGCAACTCGGAGACGGCGTTGGCGCGGCCCGCCAGGCGGAGGCCAAGCACGGCCATGTTGAACGGCGCGTCGGGCGACTCCTCGGGGAAATGGCCGAGGGCCATCAGACGGTCGATGTCGACGCCGCACTCGGCCGCCCACCCGCCGAAGTACTTGTCCATGAGCTCGCGGGGAAAGCGGTCGATGCCGGCCGGCACCGGCGTATGGGTGGTGAAGATGCCGCCTGGGCGCACCCGCTCGATGGCGTCGTCAAAGGAGACGCCGTCGTCGACAATCGCCCGCCGGATGCGCTCGAGGGTCAGGAAGCCGGCGTGGCCCTCGTTGCTGTGGAACACGTCGGCCTCGACGCCGAGCTCGGCCAGCAGCCGGACGCCACCCACGCCCAGCACGATCTCCTGGCGCAGGCGGTGCTCGACATCGCCTCCGTAGAGGCGGTCGGTCACCCCGTCGACGTGTAGCAAATAGAGCGGCACAGAACCGACGTCGTAGCGCCAGACCTCGGCGTCCACGCGCTCGCCGGCCAGCTCGAGAGAAACGCGCGCATCCACTGTTGTCACCGGGAGCGCCGCGGGGTCGAGCGCGGGGAACTCCTCTTGCTGCCAGCCGTGCTCGTCGAGCTTCTGGTGGAAGTAGCCGTGGTCGTAGAACAGCCCCACGCCGACCAGGGGGAGCCCCATGTCGGCCGCGCCCTTCAGGTGATCACCGGCGAGCACGCCGAGGCCGCCCGAGTACTGCGGCAGGTCCTCGGCCACGCCGAACTCGGGCGAGAAGTAGGCAACGACCCTCACCGGCTCACCGTACGGGACGACCATGCCGAGAAAGAAACCGATGATCGGTCATCATGTCGACGACGTGAGCGCGTACCCCGCAGCGGAATCGGATAACCGCTGGTACCAGCGGGCGGTGTTCTACGAGGTGCTCGTCCGGGGCTTCTACGACGACAGCGCCGATGGCAACGGCGACCTGCGCGGCCTCACCGCCCGCCTCGACTATCTCCAGTGGCTCGGGGTCGACTGCATCTGGCTCCTGCCGTTCTACGACTCTCCACTGCGTGACGGCGGCTACGACATCAGCGACTTCTTCACCGTCCTTCCCGAGTACGGCGACCTGGGCGACGCCGTCACCCTCGTGGAAGAGGCGCACACCCGGGGATTGCGCGTCATCGCCGACCTGGTGATGAACCACACCAGTGACCAGCACCCGTGGTTCCAGATGTCACGCAAGGACAAGACGAACCCCAACGCCGACTGGTACGTGTGGAGCGACGACGACCAGACGTGGCCCGACGCACGCGTGATCTTCGTTGACTCCGAGCGCTCGAATTGGGCGTGGGACCCCCAGCGCCAGCAGTACTACTGGCACCGCTTCTTCAGCCATCAGCCCGACCTCAACTACGACAACGAAGAGGTCCAGCAGGTGATGCTGGACGTCGTGCGCTTCTGGCTCGACATCGGGCTCGACGGCTTCCGTCTCGACGCCGTCCCGTACCTCTACGAGCGCGACGGCACCAACTGCGAGAACTTGCCTGAGACCCACGACTTCCTGAAACGCCTCCGCAAGGAGGTCGACAGCAGCCACCCCGGGCGCGTGCTCCTGGCCGAGTCCAACCAGTGGCCGGCCGACGTCGTCGAGTACTTCGGCGACGGCGACGAGTGCCACATGTGCTTCCACTTCCCCCTCATGCCCCGCATGTTCATGGCGGTGCGTCGCGGCGAGCGCTACCCGATCACCGAGATCCTCGGGCAGACGCCCGACATCCCCGACGGCTGCCAGTGGGGACTGTTCCTTCGCAACCACGACGAGCTCACCCTCGAGATGGTCACCGACGAGGAGCGGGACTACATGTACGCCGAGTACGCCAAGGACCCTCGGATGAAGCTGAACCTCGGCATCCGCCGGCGCCTGGCGCCGCTGCTCGACAACAACCTCGATCTCATCGAGCTGTTCCACGCCCTGCTGTTCAGCCTGCCGGGCACGCCGATCCTCTACTACGGCGACGAGATCGGCATGGGCGACAACGTCTACCTGGGCGACCGCGACAGCGTGCGGACACCGTCACGGTCACCCAGGTAGAGGTTGTCGCCCATGCCGATCTCGTCGCCGTAATAGAGGACCGGGCTCCCGGGCAGGCTGAACAGCAGGGCGTGGAGCAGTTCGGCGACGCGGCGGTCGTTGTCCACCAGCGGGGCCAACCGCCTG
>DASZJL010000148.1:0-23018 GCA_035948135.1 Acidimicrobiales bacterium
GTTGAGCCGCGGTGGCGGGCGCTCGTGCTCGTCTCCGGGTTCGGCGGGCTGCGCTGGGGCGAGTGTGTCGGCTTGCGCCGTCGCCACGTCGACCTACTGCACCGCACCGTCACCGTGGTCGAACAGGTCACAGAAGTCGACGGACGGCTCGAGGTGGGCCCACCGAAGACTGAGGCCGGCCGGCGCGTCGTCGTGCTTCCCCGCGTCGCCGCAGACGCCCTTGCGGACCACCTGGCGAACTGGTCCGCACCGTCACCGGACGGGCTCGTGTTCCCCGCATCCGAAGGCGGCTACCTGCGCAGGACAAACTGGCGTCAGCGCGCGTGGCTCCCCGCCACGAAGGCCACTGGTTGCGAGGGCGTCCGGTTCCATGACCTCCGCCATGCGGCCGCCACGCTGGCTGCGACGACGGGAGCATCCACACGAGAGCTGATGACCCGACTCGGCCACGCGTCGCCTGTCGCCGCGCTCCGCTACCAGCACGTCGCAAAGGGACGAGACGCAGCCATCGCGCGAGGCATTGACCAGCTCGTCCGCAAGGCCGACCGTCAGCCTTCGGCGCCCGTTCTCGAGGTGGGATCGGTCACGCCTAGGTCACGTCGAGGGACCGCTGCCGGCGCGGCTTGATGGCGCGCTCCCCTGACCTGCACTTTTGTCGTGGGCGCTGAGGGACTCGAACCCCCGACTTCTGCCTTGTAAGGGCAGCGCTCTTGCCAGCTGAGCTAAGCGCCCGTGAACGGACGCGATGGTAGGCGTCTAGATGACGCGCAAGAGCAGGAGCAGGATCAAGGTCGCGACCAGGGAGACCAGCACCGAGCCGAGGCAGCCGAGCCGGTTCGAGAAGAAGACGAACACAGGGGCGCGGCGACGCTCAGATGGCGGTGGTGCGGCGCCGCGACTGGCTGCGCGAGATCAGCCACACGAGCAGCGCGGAGCACAGCACGGCGAGGATGATCCCGCCGGGCCGACCGAACAGCAGTCGGCCGATGAGGCCGCCCACGATCGAGCCGCCGATACCCACGAGGATCGTCATGGGGATGCTCATGGGATTCGGGCCGGGGATGACGAGGCGAGCGAGGGCGCCGATGACCAGACCACTGAGGATGATCCAGAGGATGAGCAGAACCACGATTTCTCCTTGCCGTTTGGCAACGATGCTTACCCGTCAACGACGCCGATCAATCGCCCTGCTACGGCAGGTTCTCGGCGGGCACGGGCTCGATCCGGTCGGCGGGCTCGAAGTTAAGGACCCGGCCGTAGAACCACAACTCGGCTTCGGTCGAGCGCACGATCGTCTCGGCCTTGCGGAAGCCGTGCTGCTCTCCCTCGAAGGCGACGTACGCGAACGGCAGGCCCCGCAGGCGCAGCGCGTCAACCATGACCTCCGCCTGGCTGGGCGGTACCACTCGATCCTCCAGGCCCTGGAACAGGATGATCGGGACCGACAGGCGATCGGCGTAGTGGATCGGTGACCGTTCCCGATAGAGGTCCTTGGCCTCGGGATAGGGACCGATAAGCCCATCGAGATAGCGGGACTCGAACTTGTGGGTGTCGGTGGCCAGCGCCTCGGCGTCGGCGACGCCGAAGTAGCTGGCGCCGACGGAGAAGTCGTCGCGAAACGTCAGCGCGCACAGCGTCGTGTAACCGCCCGCGCTCCCGCCCCTGATCGCGAGGCGGTTGCCGTCGACGAGGCCCTCCGACGCCAGATGAAGGGCTGCGTTCACGCAGTCGTCGACGTCGACGATCCCCCATTGGCCCTTCAGCCGCTCGCGGTACTCGCGCCCGTACCCGGTGCTGCCGCCATAGTTGACGTCGACAACGGCAAAGCCTCGCGACGTCCAGTACTGCGTCGCCAGGCTCAACGCCGGCGAGGCCGAGGCCGTGGGCCCGCCGTGGCTCATCACGATCAGCGGCGGGCGCTCATCGGGGGGAGCCTCGACGTCCTTGTTGGCCGGCGCGTACCAGAGCGCGTGCGCGGTCTGGCCGTGCTCGGTCGAGAACTCGATAGGGCGGCCGGCGGAGACGTAGCCGGGGTCGACGCTGGAGGGCCGGCTGCGCCGGAGGGTCGCGGTGACGGTGCCGCCGCCGTCGAACACGACGACCGCCGACTCCTCGGTGGCCGACGCCACGACGGCCACGACGCCGTTGCCATACGGCCGCATCGAGCCGACCGCGGTGTACGGCACGTCCCAGCGATCGAAGCGCCCTGAGGCGGGGTCGAGAACGCCGAGGTTCGCAAGTCCGCGCTGCCACCACGTCGCCACGAGCCGTCCGTCGGGCAGGAACCCGTACGACGACTGCCCGAAGACCCAATCGGGCCCGGTGAACTCGGCGTCGAGCGGCGCGAGCGCACGGCCGTCAGCCCCATCCTCGGCGTAAAGGTTCCACCAGCCGGTGCGGTCGGAGACCCAGTGGAGCACACCGTCGGGACTCCAGCGCGGCTGCGAGATGGACTCGTCGGGCCCCCCGGCGATGCGCTCGGGACCGGCAAGCCCGTGCTCGCCCACCTCGGCCGTCCACAGCTCGGTGCCGTCCCACGGCATGTGGGGGTGGCACCAGCACAGCCACGCCAACCTCCGGCCGTCGGCGCTGAGGCGAGGAGCAGAAAAGAAGTCGGCGCCCGCCACGAAGTCGACGGGCTCGCCCTCGTTGATGGCGTCGACGAGCACGATGTCGTTGACGACCACGCCGTCGGTGTGGCGTTCGCGAACGCAGACCAGGGCTTCGCCATCGGGGCTGACACGGGCGTCGGCGTAGCGGTACGCCATCGGCTCGGGCGGCTCGGGTGTCAGCGGCCGAGGCTGTTCACCCCGATCGACGCGGTAGATGCGCTGATCGGGAAAGTGCGAGAAGAACAGGGTGCCGTCCGCCACGGTGTAAGCGCCACCGCCGTATTCGTGCACCGTCGTGCGGGCCGACCACCCCTCCCCGAAGACGTCGCGCGCCTCCTCGCCCGGGGCCCAGGTGACCACGACCTGGCGCCCACCCTCGCTCGGACGACCCTCGAGCCAGTAGACGCGGTCGCCGTCGACCTCTACCTGCCCCAACGAGACGGCCTGCTCGACGAGCGACGACGCGGTGATCGGCGACGGCCACGAGCCGTACGGGAGCACGGGCAACGTCACAGGTCCTCCTCGGAGCGAACCTCGAGCCCCGCCTCGCGGAGTGCCTGGGCCGTGACGCCCTCGCCGTCGACGAGGCGCTCGTCGGCGTAGATCTGGTGACAGCCGCACGACGGCGAGCGCGCTTTCAGCACGGCGCGGCGGGCGCCGGTGACCCGCGCCAATTCCACGGCCGCAGCCGCGCCGCGCGCGTACGCAGCGGTGACGTCGGAACCGTCAGACGCGATGACGCGCCCGTCGGGCCGGCGCTGCGCAGCGGCGCGAGGCGTCGGCAATCCACCGACGGTCTCGGGACAGATGGCGATGATTCGGAAGTCGTCGGCCAGCCGCATGGCTTGCGGCGACGGGCTCGCGGCCCCGCGGTGATTGCACCGCACACCGAGCAGACAGGCGGATACCACGATCGGCGGTCTGGGGCCAGTACGGTGGCTCACCGGAACGAACCTACCCGGGGGTGAGTTAATGGCGGGTCGCCGCGACACCGACCTCGTTGAGGACTTGGTGCGGCAGTACCTCAAGGAGATCGGCGAGTACGAGCTGCTCACCGCGGCGGACGAGGTCGAGCTGGCGAAGGCGATGGAAGCCGGGCTGCGGGCGGCCGGCGAGCTCGAGCGCGACGAGCCCCGCACCCCCGCGCAGCGGCGACGTGTCGAGGCCGAAGCCACAGCCGGTCGCCAGGCCAAGCAGCGGTTCATCCAGTCGAACCTGCGCCTCGTCGTCTCGATCGCCAAGCGGTACCAGTCCTCGGGCCTGCCGCTTCTCGATCTCGTGCAAGAGGGGAACCTGGGCCTGATCCGGGCCGTGGAGAAGTTCGAGTACCGCAAGGGCTTCAAGTTCTCCACGTACGCCACGTGGTGGATCCGCCAGGCCATCAGCCGCGCCATCGCCGACAAGAGCCGCACGATCCGCGTGCCGGTGCACATGGTGGAGACCGTGGCCCAGGTGACGCGTGCCTCGACCCGGCTGGCCCGCACCCTCGGCCGCGAGCCCACCCCCGACGAGATCGCAGCCGAGAGTGGCCTCGCGGTCGACAAGATCATCGAGGCCCAGCGGGTGGCCCCCGACCCCGTCTCGCTGTTCGAGCACGTGGGCGACGACAACGCCGAGCTGGTCGACTTCCTCGAAGACCGCAACGCCGAAACGCCGTTCGAGGCGGCCGCCACCGTCATGCAGCAGCACGAGCTGTGGCAAGTGCTGTCCAGCCTGTCCGAGCGAGAACAGCGGGTGCTCGAGTTGCGCTTCGGGCTCGTCGGCGAGCGTCCCCGCACCCTCGAGGAAGTGGGCCAGGAGTTCCAGGTGACGCGCGAGCGGATCCGCCAGATCGAGGCCAAGGCCCTTTCCAAGCTTCGCCACCCGTCGACACCGGCCGGGCTGCGAGCGCTCGCCGCCCTGTAGCGCTAGAGCACGCGGCGCAGCGCCTCCGCCGACTCCTTCTGCATCCACGGCAGGGCGTCGCGCGGGAACCAACGGGCCTCGACGATCTCGACCGAGGCGGGAGCGACGACGTCGGGCACGGGCGGCGCGACGCGACCCTTGAACACCACGTCGATGCGGCGCGCGTTGACGTCGATGATCACGAGCGGGTCTCCAAGTATCTCGACGTCGAGCCCCACTTCCTCCTTGGCCTCCCGGCGGGCACCGACGCCGGGTTCCTCACCGCGATGCAGGAGGCCACCCGGCGCGCCCCACCCGTCGCGGTAGGACTGGCGCACCAGCAGCACCCGGCCGTCGTGCTCGATCACGCACATCGCACCGACGCTGAACGACGGCGCGCCCCAGTGGATGAGGGCGCGGCGCACCCGTCGGGGCAGGCGCCCGAAGGCCCGCAGGAACACGCCGTAGAGCGGGCCCTCCATCGGCAGCCTTAGGCCTCGGACGTGCGCAGCGCGACGGCCTCGTCTAGCAGGGACGGCGTGGCGGCGGCGATCGGTGTCCGGCGGCAGTCGTGTTCGAGGCACACGAGATCGCGCCCGAAGGCGTCCACCACCGAGACGCCCGCCTCCTGGCACACGAGCATCCCGGCCAGGTAGTCCCACGGCCCGTGGGCGTTGCGGCTGAAGTCGATATAGGCATCGAGTCGGCCGGCCGCGACGGTGCACAGATCGAGCGCGGCGGCGCCGAGGGCCCGCATCTGCTTCCAGCCGCCGTGGCGGGACGGCCACCCCGACAGGCCGACCACAGCCGTAGCGAGCGTGGTGGTTGTGCTGCCGGCCAGAGGAACGTCGCCGTTGGTGCGAGCGCCGCCATCGCGCACGGCCTCGAACCACTCCCCGGTCGCCTGGTTGACGACGTAGGCAGCGCACGGCCCGTCGGCGTCGACGGCGCACAGACTCGACGCGTACCAGGGAAGCTGGCGCGACGCGTTTGTCGACCCGTCGACGGGATCGAGGGCGACCACGACGTCGCGGTCGGGATGGTGGAGGCCGCTCTCCTCGCTGAGCACCCCCAGCTCCGCCTTGTCCAGCACCGCTACCGCGGCGTCGTCGGCCGCCAGGTCGCTTCGGTACTGACCCGGCTTGGTGCCCGCCAGCCCCCAGTCGTCGAGGGTGTCGAGCGCGGCACGGACGGCTACAGCCGCCTCCCGCAGGACATCGACGAGCGCCTCGCTGGCCACCGCGGGACCGTAGCCGAGCGGTGCGCAGAAAGCGGTTGAGGGTCGCCTAGCGTGATCCCCAGTGGCAGCAATCGACGTGGCCGGCTATGTCGCCGAGCTGAAGGACCATGCCGTCGACCACGGGTTCCATGTCCACGACGAGCGACACTTCGTCGAGACGTACTCCCTCCGCCAGGTGTGGGAGGTCGACCTCCATCCCGAGGAGGGCTGCGGCGGACCGCTCGACCTGCATCTCGCCCTCGAGGTCGAACCGCGCGTGCTGCTCGCCTTCGAGGATGTCGTCGTCGACCTGGGCGAGGACGACGACCCGCCCGACGAGTTCCACTTCCCGCTCGTCTTCACCTGGGCACTGCCGCCTCTGCCCCGTCCGCCTGACCTCCTGCAGCTGGCCATCGACCTGCCGGCGGTCGGCGGCCCCGACCTTCCCCTCGAAGTGTCGGCCATCGACTCGCTCGCCAGCGTCACCGACGCCAAAGAGACCAGCCTCACCATCGTCGCCCGCCAGCAGGTGTCGCTGGCGCGCGTGTTCAGCGGTGAGCAGCTGCTGTGCGACGTCCTCGACCGCTGCCTGGCCGTGAGCCGCTTCCTGCTCGACCAGGCGCCGGCGTGGCTGTAGCGGCGCGCACCGTCAACTGCGCGGCGCCCGTCGACCTGCGGCTCACGCTCGGCCCGCTGTGTCGCGGCGGCGGCGATCCCACCATGCGCTTCGCGGGCGACGGTGTCTGGCGGGCGACACGGACGCCCGAGGGGCCGGCCACGGTCCACCTCAGCGGCGGAGGCCATCACGTCGACGTAGAGGCGTGGGGCCCCGGCGCCCAGTGGGCCGTCGAGCACGCGCCTTCTCTCGTTGGGGCCGAGGACCGCGAGGAGGGGTTCGACGCGAACCACCCGGTCGTCGCTGAGCTGCGGCGCCGCCTGCGCGGCCTGCGCGTCGGCCGCTCGCATGCGGTCGTCGAGGCCCTCATCCCGACCGTTCTCGAGCAGAAGGTGCAGGGCATCCAGGCCAAGCGCTCGTACCAGCGCCTCGTCCGGGCCTTGGGCGAACGGGCGCCGGGGCCGGTCGCCTTGCTGGTACCGCCGTCGCCGGACCGCGTCGTCGCGTTGCCGTACTACGCCTTCCACGGCATGAACGTCGAGCGGCGCCGGGCCGAGACCGTGCGACTGGTCGCTCGCCACGCCCGCCGGCTCGAAGAGACCACGGCGATGGCGCCGCAGGCTGCGACGAGGCGCCTGCGCGCGCTCCCCGGCGTGGGCGCGTGGACGGCGGCCGAGGTCTCGCTGGTCGCCCTGGGTGACGCCGATGCCGTCAGCGTCGGCGACTACCACCTTCCCCACCACGTGGCCTGGGCCCTCGCCGGCGAAGCGCGCGCCGACGACGCCCGCATGCTCGAGCTGCTCGAGCCCTACCGCGGCCACCGCGGTCGCGTCATCCGCCTGTTGGTCGCCGGCCATCCCGGCCCGCCTCGCTTCGGCCCGCGCTTGCCGCTGAAGAGCATCGCCGCGCACTGACCCATGCCGTTCTGGTGACGCTTGACCGCGAGTATCGCGGTGAACCGTCACCAGAACGAGAAGGGGTCAGGGCAGCAGAGCTCGGACCGCGTCGATGGTGTCGGCGTCGGCCGGTGACTTGTCGTCGCGGTAGCGCTTGACGCGGGCGAAGCGGAGGGCGACACCGCCCGGGTAGCGGGGCGAGCGTTGGGCGCCGTCGAGGGCGATCTCGACGACGAGCTCCGGGCGGACGAAGACGATGATGCCCTCCCGGTGTGTCTCCCGCGCCAGGAGCTCCTCGGTCTGCCAGGTGAGGAGGGCGTCGGTCAGGCCCTTGAAGGTCTTGCCGACCATGACGAACTCGCCGGTGTCGGGGTCACGAGCGCCCAGGTGGAGATTCGACAGCCATCCTCGTCGCCGTCCGTGACCCCATTCCGCGCCGAGCACGACGAGGTCGAGCGTGCGAACGGGCTTGACCTTGCGCCAGGCACTGCCCCGCCGCCCCGCCTCGTAGAGGCTGGTGAGCGACTTGACCATCACGCCCTCGTGGCCCAGGGCGAGCGCGCCGTCGGCGAAGGCCTGCGCCTCGGAAGCGTCGGCGGTGATGATCCCCGGGACCCGGTTGGGCTCGGCCACCGACCGGGCGAGGACAACCAGGCGCTGCTCGAGAGGCTCGTCGATGAGGTCGTGGCCATCGACGTGGAGGACGTCGAAGAAGCGGACGTGCAACTCGCCGTCGGCGTCGGGCTCGTGGCGCGAGAAGCGGCTCATCGTGTCCTGGAAGGGGCCCGCCCCGTCCTCGCTGACCGCCGTGCCGTACACCTCACCGTCGAGGATGACGGCGTCAACGGGGAGGGCGCGTACGACCTTGACGACGCTCGGCAGACGGTCGGTCACCTCGTTGAGGTTGCGCGTGAAGAGGCGGACAACATCGCCTTGGCGGTGCGCCTGAATGCGGGCCCCGTCGAGCTTCCACTCCACCGAGCTCGGCCCGTTGGCCTCGATGGCGTCGCCAACCGTGGCAGCCGTGGCCGCCAGCATGGGGAGGACGGGGCGCAGCACCTCGAGGCCGATCGACGTGAGCGCCTCCTCGCCCCCATCCAGGGCGTCGGCCGCGACCCGGCACAGGTCACCAGCGAGCATCGCCGCCCTCCGCACGACCGCGATAGGCACTGCCGCAGCCTTGGCGATGGCGTCGGTCATCACGCCTTCGAGCGCTCCTTGGCGGAGGTCGCCGATCAGGAGCCGGCGAAGGAAGTCGGCTTCGTCGGCCGTCGCCCTCCCGAAGAGGTCGTCCACGATGCGCCGTCGGGCCGCCGTGCTCCCACTGCCGGTGGCGGCATCGAGGGCGTCGATGGCGGCGTCGACGTCGGCGACCGTCAGCGTCGGCTCGCCGGCCGGCGCCAGCTCAGCGGTGGGTCCGAGCAGCGCCCAGCCCACGCCCACCCGGCCCTGGCGCGGCGCGCCGACGAGGAAACCGACGACAACGGCGACCTCGGGCGCGGGCACTCGGCGGACGAGCTCGGCAAGCGCGCTGACCTTCGCCGAGCGGGCTCTGGTACTCGCCACCTCGGCCGACGTGGCGACGACATCGGCGAGGGGAAGGCTTATGCCTTGACGCACTCGTTCACGAGCTCGCCCAGGCCCTCGATGCTGGTGCGTACGACCTGGCCCGGCTGCAGGAACCGCGGCGGTTGCATGCCCGCTCCGACCCCGCTCGGCGTGCCGGTGGAGAACACGTCGCCCGGCTCGAGGGTGATGATCGTGCTGACGTAGCTGACGATGTCGACCGGCTTGAACAGCAGATCGGACGTCCGCGCCTCCTGCACGACTTCGCCGTCGACCTCACACCGCAGGAGAAGATCGGCGGCGTGGTCGACCTCGTCGGGCGAAACGAGCGCGGGACCGAGCGGCGTGCTCTGCTCCCACGTCTTGCCCTGCAGCCACTCGCTGGTGCGCCACTGCCAATCGCGCATCGACACGTCGTTGCAGATCGCGTACCCGGCGATGGCGTCGGCAGCCTCGTCGGCCGAGGCGTTGCGCACGCGGCGGCCGATCACGAACGCCAGCTCCGCCTCCCAGTCCACGGCGTTGGACGCCTCGGGCAGACGAATGGGGTCCCGGGCGCCGACAAGGGCAGGTGGAAACTTGACGAACAGGGTTGGGTACTTCGGGAGCTCGGCGCCCATCTCCTCGATGTGACTGCGGTAGTTGAGCCCGAGGCAGATGATCTTGGACGGCCGAGGGATGAGGGGGGCCAGGTCGGCGTCGACCAGGTCGACCGCCGCGCCCGCCGCGCCGACGCCCTCCACTCCTCGCTCGAGGACAGCAGCAACATCGGGCGCGTCCAGGGGCACGACGTGGCCGCCATCGACGCGCGCTGCCCTGGTTCCGTCTGGGGTTCTAATGGTGACGAGGCGCACGGTCGGTCAGCCTGGCACAGCCCGCAGCCAGTCACGAGGAGTGGGCCGGGATGGGATCGAACCATCGCGCGACGGATTATGAGTCCGCTGCTCTGCCACTGAGCTACCGGCCCGGGCCGCTACGCCTTCTGTCTAGTAGTTGACGGCGGCGTTCTGGTCGGCCGACGTGGGGTTCGGCGTGTTGGTGCGGGCCTTGGCGCCCCCGGCGTTGAGGATCACGACGGTGGTGCCGTTCGAAACCTGGTTGAAGAGGTCGAGCTCGTCCCCGCCACGCATGCGGATACAACCGTGGGAAGCGCTCGTACCGATCGAGCCGACGTCGGGCGTCTCGTGGATGAGGATGCCGGCAGCACTCAACGCCAGGGCATGGGTGCCAAGGGGGTTGGTCGGGCCGGGGCCGATCGTCTCTGGCATCGATGTCGACCAGCTGTCGTGGGGGTTGTGCCACGTGGGGTTGGTCTGCTTGCTGACGACCCTGAACTGGCCGGTCGGCGTCGGGAACTCGGGCCGGCCCGTGGCCACGTCGTAGGTCTTCGCGACCTGGCCGTTCTTGTAGAGGTACAGCTTGTTCTCGCCGGTGCGCACCAGGATGATGGTCCCGAAGGCGTCATGCTGCACGGCCGCCTTGGGATGGACCACTGGCAGGTGGATCTGCTTCTCGCCGCGCTGGACCCCCTGGGTGAGCATGACCTTGGCCCGCTCGGTGTCGAGGGCGCGGCCGTCGCGGTCGGGTGTGACATTCACGAAACCCGTCGACGTGTCGAGGCGCGCGTTCTGGGGAGCGATCGCCACCGCCTTCTTGGCCTGTTCGAGCAGAGACGCCGACTGTCCGGTTGTCCAGTCGGGCTTGAGGGCGATGTTGCGGTGGTCGTTGCCCTGGAACCGCCGCCACGCCCGCTGGTAGACGTTGCCCTCGTGGTTCGGCGCCATCGCCTTGCGCACCGCGGCGGGGACGTCGAGCTGCAAGCCCATGTCCCACGCGGTCGTGTCGGCCTGGAACCCGTCGGCGTCGACGTGGATGGGCTGGTGCAGCGGAGCCTCGAGCTGGGCCCGCACCTTGTCGACGGCCGCCTGGTACCGCAGACCGCCGACGTTGACGCCGCCGATCACCGTGTCCGTGGGCAGCACGTCGATGGTGCGGTTGTCGTACTGGATGGCCCAGGCGCTGGCCGCGCCAAGCATGGCGGCGAGCAGCAGCACGACGATCGCCACGACCTTCGGCCCCCGGCTGAAACGCGGACGCGCGAACGCACGCTTGCGCAAAAACGCGAACGCGCCCATTCCCGCCGCTTGCCTGGTGGCCATGAGCGAAACAGGTTAGCGAAGGTTTTCCACAGAGTGTCCAGCGCGCCGTCGGCGACTGGGTTCACGAACAGTGGTCGCGGTAACGCTCCGGGGGCGAGACTTGAACTCGCAACCTATTGATTAACAGTCAACCGCTCTGCCAATTGAGCTACCCCGGAATGGCGTCCGAAGCTACCAGTGCATCGAAGCGCGGCCGGCTTTCACGTTCTGGCGGTCGTGGACATCGCCATACGGCGTCTAGGACCGCCAGAAGTGTTCGCCAGGGTGTGACCGTGAACCCGCGGGGTAAACACAAGTCATGCGCATGAGACTTGCCTTCGGGGTGGGATTTGGGGTCGGGTACTACCTCGGAGCGATGGCCGGGCGGGAGCGCTACGAGCAGCTCAACCGGCTGGCACGCAAGGTGAAGAGCTCGGACGCCTTCCAGACGGCGGAACACAAGGCCAAGGCCGCCGTCGACCTCGGTGTCGAGCGGGCCAAGGACGCGGTCGAGAACAGGACCGGCAACGGCCACGGCACCGTCCAGCCTTCCGACCCCAGGCCCTAGACGGGGAAGGACTACTCCTCGTCGAGGTAGTCGCGGAGCCGCAAGCTGCGGATGGGATGGCGCAGCTTGGCCAGCGTCTTTGACTCGATCTGGCGAATGCGCTCGCGGGTGACGCCGAACTCCTTGCCGACCTCTTCCAGCGTCCGCGCCTGACCGTCCTCGAGCCCGAACCGCAGGCGCACGATCTTGCGCTCCCGGTCGGTGAGCTCCTCGAGCGCCTCGCCGACCGCCTCGTTGAGCAGCGCTCGCGCCGCGGCCTCGGCGGGCGCGACGGCCTGCTGGTCCTCGATGAAGTCGCCGAGGTGGCTCTCGTCCTCCTCGCCAACGGGCGTCTCCAACGACACCGGCTCGAGCGCCAGTCGCTGGATCTCGCGCACGCGCGCAGGGGTGAGACCGACCTTGATGGCCAGCTCCTCGACGGTGGGCTCCCGCCCCAGCTCCTGCAGCATCTGGCGCTGGACGCGGAGGACCTTGTTGATGGTCTCGACCATGTGCACCGGAATGCGGATGGTGCGGGCCTGGTCGGCGATGGCTCGGGTGATCGCCTGGCGGATCCACCATGTGGCGTAGGTGGAGAACTTGAAGCCCTTGGTGTAGTCAAACTTCTCTACGGCTCGGATCAGGCCGAGGTTGCCCTCCTGGATGAGATCGAGGAACAACATCCCCCGACCGAGGTAACGCTTGGCGATCGACACGACGAGGCGCAGGTTGGCCTCGATGAGATCGCGTTTGGCTTGCAGCCCGTCGGCGACGATGGCCTCGAGCGGCATCAGGCGGTCTTCGGGGATCGTTTCCGGATCGCCATAGCGATCCTCGAGCTCGGCGACCTTGGCCACGGCGTCCAAGCCCGCCTCGATGCGCTGTGCCAGCGACACCTCCTGCGGACCGGTGAGCAGCGGGACCTTGCCGATCTCCTTCAGGTACATGCGCACCGGGTCGGCGGTGCCCACGCTGGAGCGCTCTTCGCGCGCCGCGGGCGCCTCCTTCTCGGGAGTGTCGACCTTCGCGACGACCGGCCGCACCGGCGGCTTCGGCGGCGGCGCCGTCAGCTGCTCGTCGGTGAGGTCATCGTCGGTGACGTGGTCACCGCTCTCGTCAAAGGGAATGCCCTCGAGCTTGAGACGCGTACGCACTTCGTCGATGAGCTCGGGCGTGAGCTCGACCTGCTCGAGCACGGCGACGGCGTCCTCCGGGGTCAGAGAGCCCTTGAGGCGGCCTTTCGCCACCAACAGCGTCAATGCCTCGGCCGGAAATCCGGCCGGTACTGAAAGCGTCGAGCTTTCGCTCATGCCTCCACCTCGAGCCGGTCGACGAGCCAGCGTACCAACCTGTCGCTCGCATCGACGGCTGAACCGGGGTCGCGCAACTCATCCACCGTCAACTTCAGCCAACCCATTGCCGGCGCAAACGCTGCAGGGTCGTCGGAGTCGCGCGCCGCGATCTCCAACTCGCGCAGGGCGCGGATGCCTGCCTCACGAGCCAAACGGCCGACCACGTTGTCGGCGTCCTGGGACGGCTCTTCCACCGCCAGGCGTTGCAACATGTCGGCGGCGGCCGGATCGGCGACGGCAACGGCCTCGTGCAGCGAATCAGTGGACATCAGGGCGCGGTAGGCGGCGGCTGTGAGCTCGTCGGCGAAGAGGACCTCGTGCAACCGCGCCTGCATCGCGTCGCGGTCGTGCACGGCGAGTAGCAGCGCTTCCTCTTCGGCGCTGCGCGACAACACGATGCGGCTGGCGCGCGTGGGAGTGGACGCACGAGTCGGCGCGCTCGTGAGCCTCCCCTTCTTCAAGGCCTCGCGCAGGCGGTCGGCCTCGATTCGCGTACGCGCCGACACCTCCATCACGTACTGGTCGCGGACGAACTCGTCGGGGTGCTCACGGATCATGTCGAGGGCGGCCTCCGCGGCCCGCGCCCGGCCCTCGGGCGTGGACAGCGAGGCCGCGTGGAGCGCCCGCTCGATGCGGAAGGCGAGGAACGGCCGGGCCTGCTCGACAGCGGCGCGCAGTCGCTCGGGCTCGCTCCGAGCGAGGTCGGCGGGGTCGGAGCCGGGCGGCAAGTCGGCAACGGCGATGTCGACCTCGTACTTGCGCTCCCACTCGTACAGGCGCTCGGCGGCCGCCTGACCAGCGGTGTCGGCGTCATAGGCCAGCACGAGGCGGCGGGCGAAATTCTTCAGCGTCCGAATCTGGTCCTCGGTGAGCGCCGTCCCCCATCCGGCCACGGCCCGGGGCACGCCGGCCAGGAAGAATCCGATGACGTCGGTGGAGCCCTCGCACACGATGACCTCGCCGGCCCGGACGACGTCGGCCTTCGCCCAGTTGAGCCCGTAGAGCACCTTGCTCTTGGAGTACAGCGGCGACTCGGCCGAGTTCTTGTACTTCGGTCCGTCGGCTCCCGGGAGGGCGCGGCCGCTGAACGCCACGGGCTCGCCGCGCGAGTCGAAGATCGGGAACATCACCCGACCGCGGAAGGCGTCCTGCTGCCGGTTGCGGCGGTTGACGAACCCCAGGCCGGTGTCGCGCAGAATGTCGTCGGGCACCTTCAGGGTGCGGGCGAGGGCGTCCCAGTCGTCCGGCGCCCACCCGAGCTGGAACTGACGGACGACGTCGCCGTCGTAGCCGCGGGACCGCAGGTAGGAGCGCCCCGCCGCCCCGTCGTCGCCGCCCAGAAGACGCTGGTGGTACCACTCGACGGCCTGCTTCATCACCTCGACGAGCCGGTCGCGTCGCTGGTGGTCGCGAGAAACAGCAGCCTGGTCGTAGCGCACCTGGACGCCGGCCTTGACCGCCAGCCGCTCGACCGCCTCGGCGAACTCGAGGTGCTCGACCTCGCGCACGAACGTGATCACGTCGCCCTTGGCTTGGCAGCCGAAACAGTAATAGAGCCCCTCTGTGGCGTTAATCGAGAACGAGGGGGTCTTCTCGGCGTGGAACGGGCACAGGCCGATCCAGCGCTGGCCGACCTTCTTGAGGGCGAGGTGCTCGCTGGCCAGCTGGACGAAGTCGGTGGCCTCGCGGACGCGGGCGATGTCCTCGGCAAGGATGCCCACGGCTAGTCAGATTCCCCCGGCCCCATCATCCGACGGTACCGCGACCCCTGTGACATTTTGCGCCCACCGCCAAAGCAGGGACACGCCCGGCCGGGGTCGAACCTTCTCGTCAGGATGGTCTACAACGGCGAACCGCTGATCAGGTGCCCAGGGTGCCGGACGTTTGTCCCGATCGAGCCGTACGTGGAGCTCGTGGGCGACTCGCCCGTGCTCGACTGCCCGGCCTGCCGCGGCGCCCGTGACCTGATCCTCGAGCACTCGTTGAACTAATCCTGGACCGTGGCACGGCATGTCCGTCTCGGGGAGTTCCTCGTCGGCGTCGCCGGGCTGGGCCTGCTACGTCACGTCTTCACCGGCGACGACGCCGCCGCGGCGGCCCGCATGAAGGAGATCCGGGGAATCGTCGGCAGTGACGACGAGGTCTACGCCCTCGGCGTCGACGTACCCGTTCTCGACGCCCGATCCGGATACGCGAGGTGGGCGGAGACCTACGACCAGCCTGGCAACCCACTGATCTCGGTGGAGCAGCCGTTGGTGTGGGCGATGCTCGAACACCTGCCTCCCGGTGACGCCCTCGATGCCGCTTGCGGAACCGGGCGCCACGCCAAGTACCTCGCCCAGCTCGGCCACCACGTCGTCGGCGTGGACGGGTCACCGGACATGCTGGCCAAGGCGAAGGCCGACGTCCCCGAAGCCGACTTCCGCGAAGGCGACCTGACGTCGCTCCCTGTCGACGCCGCCAACTTCGACGTCGCCGTCTGCGCGCTCGCCCTCGAGCACGTGGCCGACCTCGACGCGGCCATCTCGGAGTTGGCGCGCGTCGTGCGCCCCGGGGGGCGGGTCATCGTTTCGGACCTCCACCCGGTCGCCGTCGCCGTCGGCGGCGCCGCGTATTTCCAGGACGCGGCTGGCGGCGCCGGCGTCGTCCGCGGCTTCCGACACCTGCACGGGGACTACCTCCGCGCCTTCAGACGGGCCGGACTCGTGGTGGAGCAGTGCCTCGAGCCGCCCATGAGCGAGGAGGAAGTCGGGATGCAGGGCCCGGCGGCAACCTTCCTGCCCGCCGCGGCCGAGGCCGCGTACCTCGGCCTCCCGATGGCGCTGATCTGGGAGCTGCGCAGCAGCTAGAGCGTGCGGCCGAAGAAGTCGAGGATGGCCTCGATGCGCTGCACGCGGTGCTTCGGCGCACCCGCGCGGGACAGTTCGTGAGATTCGCCGGGGAACCGCAGGAACTCGGGCGTGCGACCGAGCATGCGGAGCGCGACGAACAGGTCCTCGGCCTGCTCGATGGCGCACCGCAGGTCGTTCTCCGAGTGGATGATCAGGAGCGGCGTGTGCATGTCGCGCACGTAGGTCATCGGCGACTGACGGATGTACTCGTCGGGGTCGTCGAGGTGGCTGACGCCGATCTCCGTTCGGAACGAGCCGGCGACGTCGGACGTGTGTTCCATCGTCAGCAGGTTGTTGCACGCCCGCTCCGACACCGCCGCCTTGAAACGATTGGTGTGGCCGATGATCCACGACGTCATGTACCCGCCGTAGGAGCCGCCGAGTACGCCGAGACGATCGGGGTCGACGACGTCGCCGAACTGGGCGATCGCCTGGTCGACGACCGCCAGCAGGTCCTCGTAGTCGACGCCGCCCCAGCCGGACCCGGGATCGTCGCTCGTCGTCCGGCCTCTGATGGCCCGGCCCCACGCCTCGCTGTAGCCCGACGAGCCGCGCGGGTTCGCATAGATGACGGCGTAGCCCGCCGCGACCTGCAGCTGGAACTCGTCGAACAGCCGGTTGCCGTACTGCGTGAACGGACCGCCGTGAATATTCAGGAGCGCGGGATACCGACGCCCGGGCTCGGCGTCGACCGGTGCCATCAACCAGGCGTCGACGTCGGTGCCGTCGGCCGAGGTGGCAGTGAAGCGCTCGGGCTCGGCCAGGGCGACGTCCGTGGAGAAGGCGTCGCCAATGTGCGTCAGCTGCCGCTCCTGGCCGCCGACGCGGACGAACAGCTCCGGCAACGTCGTCGGCGTCGTCACCGTGTACACCAGGGTGTCGCCCGCAGCGTCGATGGCATCGATCTGACGGTCGCCGCCGACGACGAGCTCCGGCTTCCCCGAGCCGTCAGCAGGTACCCGGTACAGGTGGACGTTGCCGCCGTCCTCGATGAGGAACAGGAGGTCATGGCCGTTCCACACCGGGCCCCTCGACGGCGGGTAGGGCGCGCAGTCGCGGTCGAGGGTCGTCGTGACGACACGGACGTCGCCGCCCGCACGGTCAAGCACGCCCACCTGGGTGTGGCGAGGGGCCGAGCGGTCGTCACCCAGGTGGAAGGCGATGGCCGAGCCGTCGGGGCTGAACGACGGCCGCGCGTACGCCGGCCCCGTCTCGGTGAGTCGGTGGGGCTCACCGCCTCCCGACGGGTCGACCGTGTACAGGTCGACGGCGTAGTCGAGGTCCCACGTGTCGTGGCGGCCGGCGGCGAAGGCGATCGCGGTGCCGTCCGGTGACCACGACAGGCCGCCGTCCTCGAACTCACCAGTGGTCAGCTGGTGCGGCTCGGCCGCGTCGCCTTCGATGTCGATGACGAACACATGCGTCGGACGGTCGACCAGCCAGCCGACGCTGTCGAGGCGGGACCACAGCTTGGTGATGCGCCGCGGCGGTTGGTCCTTCTCCTTCTCCTGGCCGTAGCGCGCCTCGTCCCGGTCGCGGGCGAGGAACGCGAGCCGCGACCCGTCGGGCGACCAGGCCAGGTCGCTGACCTCGTCCTTCCAGGTGACCAGCGTGCGCGCCTCTCCCCCTCCTACAGGGATCACGCAGACCTTGGTCTCCTTGGCGTCCTGGGTGTGGCGGACGAAGGCGATCGACCTCCCGTCCGGCGACCAGCGGGCGGTGCCGTCCTTGTGCTCTCCGCTTGTGAACGGCCGCGGCGCCGACGACCCGTCGACGGCCGCCAGCCACACGCGGCTGCGGTACCCGTTGGCCTCGAGGTCGATGGTGGCGACACTGAACGCCACCGTCGAACCGTCAGGCGACAGGCGGGGGTCCCCGACGGCTGTCAGCCGGCCGATGTCGACCGGCTGCATCCCGCGTTTCAACGAACTACTTGGTCGACCCGCCGTCGCCCGCGCCCAGCACGGCCTGGGCCGCCGAGAGACGGGCGATGGGCACCCGGAACGGTGAGCAGGACACGTAGTCGAGGCCGGCGTCGTAGAAGAGGGTGATCGACTCGGGGTCGCCGCCGTGCTCGCCGCAGACGCCGAGCTTGATGTCGGGGTTGGTCTTGCGGCCTCGCTCCGCGCCGACGTACACCAGCTCGCCGACGCCGCCGGGGTCGATGGTTTCGAACGGGTTGCGCTTCAGCAGCCCCTGCTCGAGGTACTCCGACATCATCCGACCTTCCACGTCGTCGCGGCTGAAGCCGAACGTCATCTGCGTCAGGTCGTGGGTGCCGAAGGAGAAGAAGTCGGCCTCCTCCGCGATCTCGTCGGCCCGCAGCGCGGCGCGGGGCGTCTCGATCATGGTGCCGATCAGCACGTTGATCTTCTTCTTGGCCTTGGCCGCCTTGGTGGCCTCGGCGATCGCGTCCTCGGTCCACCCCCTGGCCAGCGCCAGCTCCTCGCGGGTGACCGTCAGCGGGATCATGATCTCGACGATCGGCTTGCCGCCCTTCTTCGTGCGCTCGGCGGCCGCCTCCATCAAGGCCCGCACCTGCATTGCATAGAGGCCGGGCTTGATGACCCCCAGGCGGACGCCTCGCGTGCCGAGCATGGGGTTGAACTCGTGCCACGACCGGGCCGCGTCGTAGAGCGCCTGCTCCTCCTTCGTGAGACCCCCCTCGCTGGCCTCCTTGATCGCCAGCTCCTCGGTGGACGGCAGGAACTCGTGAAGCGGGGGGTCGAGCAGGCGCACGGTGACGGGCAGGCCGTCCATGGCCTCGAGGATCTCCTCGAAGTCGGCCTTCTGGACCTTGCGCAGTTCCTCGAGCGCGGCCTCTTCTTCCTCGGGCGTGTCGGCCAGGATCATGCGCCGAACAACCGGCAGCCGGTCCTCACCGAGGAACATGTGCTCCGTGCGGCACAGCCCGATTCCCTCGGCGCCGAACTCGCGCGCCTGCTTGGAGTCGGCCCCGGTGTCGGCATTGGCCCGCACCGCCAGCTTGCCCTTGCGGATCTTGTCGGCCCACAAGAGAACGGTGTCGAACTCCTTCGGGCGCTCGCCGGTCTTGAGGTCGAGCTCGCCCACCACGACCTCGCCGGTCGTGCCGTTGATCGAGAGGACGTCGCCCTCGTTGACGGTGGTGCCGTTGACCGAGAACGCCTTGCCCTTGATCTTGATCTTCTCGGCCCCGACGACCGCCGGCTTGCCCCAGCCCCGCGCCACCACGGCGGCGTGGCTCACGAGCCCGCCTCGCGACGTGAGGATGCCCTCAGAGGCGGCCATACCGTGCACGTCCTCGGGCGACGTCTCGGTGCGCACGAGGATCACCTGCTCGCCGCGGTCGGCGGCGTCGGCCGCGTCGTCCGCGGTGAAGTAGGCCTTACCCACCGCGGCACCAGGCGACGCCGGCAGGCCCTTGGCGAGGACCTTGTAGTCCTCCTCGCCGAACTGCGGGTGGAGCACCTGGTCGAGGTGCTCGGCGGTGATGCGCTGCAGCGCTTCCTCGCGCGAGATGCCCAGGTCGGACTTGCGGGTCATGTCGACTGCCATCCTCAGGGCGGCCACGCCGGTGCGCTTGCCGACCCGCGTTTGCAGCATCCAGAGCTTGCCCTGCTCGATGGTGAACTCGGTGTCGCACATGTCCTGGTAGTGCTTCTCGAGCTTCCTGAAGATGCCGAGCAGCTCCTTGTTGAGCTTGGGGAAGCGCTTCGCCATCTCCGACAGCGGCAGGGTGTTGCGGATGCCGGCCACCACGTCCTCGCCCTGGGCGTTGACGAGGAAGTCGCCGTACTCGCCCTGCTCGCCCGTTGCCGGGTCGCGCGTGAAGCCGACGCCGGTCCCCGAGTTGTCGTCACGGTTGCCGAACACCATCGACTGCACGTTGACGGCCGTGCCGAGGTCGTGGGGGATGCGCTCGCGCACGCGATAGGCGCGGGCCCGGGCGCCGTCCCAGGACTTGAACACTGCCTCGATGGCGCCCTTGAGCTGGTCGATGGGGTTCTGGGGGAAGTCCTTCTTGGTGTGGTCCTTGACGACCTTCTTGTACGTCTCGACCAGGTCGCGCAGTGCGTCGGCCGGGATCTGCGAGTCGTCCTTGGCCTTCGCCTTCTCCTTGGCCTGCTCGAAGGGCTCGTCGAACGCCTCGGCGGGGATGCCCTGCACGATGCGGCCGTACATGGAGATGAAGCGCCGATAGCTGTCGTACGCGAAGCGCTCGTCGTCGGTCTGCTTGGCCACGCCCAACACCGACTCGTCGTTGAGGCCCAGGTTGAGGACGGTGTCCATCATCCCCGGCATCGAGAACTTGGCACCCGAGCGCACGCTGACGAGCAGCGGGTCGGCCGGATCGCCCAGCTCACGGCCCATCGACTTCTCGAGCTTGGCCAGGTTCTTGGCGACCTCCTTGTCGAGGCCATCGGGCCAGCCGCCCTTCATGTAGGCGCGGCACGCGTCGGTGGTGATCGTGAAGCCGTGCGGCACGGGCAGGCCCAGCACCGAGGTCATCTCGGCCAGGTTGGCGCCCTTGCCGCCGAGCAGGTCTTTCATGCTCATCGGCGGCTTCTTGTGCTTGTGATCGAAGGGGTAGACGTACCTCATACGGGCAGCCTTTCTCGGAGGTAGTCGACGAGCTTGTCGATGGAGATGCGGTCCTGCGCCAGGGTGTCTCGGTCACGCACGGTCACGGCGCGGTCGTCGAGGGTCTCGAAGTCGATGGTGACGCAGTAGGGCGTGCCCGCCTCGTCCTGGCGGCGGTAGCGGCGACCGATGGATTGGGTCTCGTCGTAGTCGGTCATGAAGTGGGGCTGCACGAGGCCCAGCACCTCGCGGGCGGTCGGCGTCAGGGTCTCCTTCTTGGAAAGCGGGAGGACGGCGACCTTGATGGGCGCCAGGCGCGGGTGCAGGCGCAGCACGGTGCGGCTCTCGCCCTCGATGACGTCCTCGTCGTAGGCGGCGAGCAGGAACGCCATCATCGAACGGCCCACCCCGGCCGCCGGCTCGATCACGTGGGGGACGTATCGCTCACCACTGGCCTGGTCGAAATACTCCAGGCGCTCGCCTGAGAACTTGGCGTGCTGGGTGAGGTCGTAGTCGGTGCGGTTGGCAACGCCCTCCAGCTCGCCCCAACCGAACGGGAACATGAACTCCACGTCCGCCGTGCCCGCCGAGTAGTGGCTGAGCTCCTCGGCGTCGTGCTGGCGCATGCGCAGCTGGTCCTCAGGGATGCCGAGGTCGACGTACCAGCGCAGCCGCTCCTGGCACCAGTACTCGAACCACTTCGGCCCCTCGTCGGGCGGCACGAAGAACTCCATCTCCATCTGCTCGAACTCGCGCGTGCGGAAGATGAAGTTGCCCGGGGTGATCTCGTTGCGGAACGACTTGCCCATCTGGGCGATGCCGAACGGCGGCTTCTTCCGGCTCGTCTGCAGCACGTTCATGAAGTTGACGAAGATGCCTTGCGCGGTCTCCGGACGCAGATAGGCCACCGAACCCTCGTCCTCGACCGGGCCCACGAACGTCTTGAACATGAGGTTGAACGGACGGGCCTCGGTGAGGTCGGTGGACCCGCAGTTGGGACACACGCCCTCGATCTGGTCTTCCCGCCAGCGCTCCTTGCACTTGCGGCAGTCGACCAGGGGGTCGGTGAACGTGGCCAGGTGGCCGGACGCCTCCCACACCTTGGGGGCCATGAGGATGGCGGCGTCGAGGCCGACGATGTCGTCCCGCAGCTGCACCATCGACCGCCACCACGCGTCCATCACGTTGCGCTTCAGGAGCACCCCGAGCGGCCCGTAGTCGTACGTCGACCGAAAGCCGCCGTAGATCTCGCTCGACGGGAACACAAACCCGCGCCGCTTGCACAGGTTCACGACCTTCTCGACGAGGTCAGGCGACGGCTCGGGCATGGAGAGCCATGCTATTCGCCGAACCTTTTTTGTCGTTCGGGGGTCCTTATAGGTATGTCGGAGACCGACGAGCTCGGACGCTGGCTGGCGACGAGCTACGCCTCCGCCTACAGAACGGCGTGCCTGATCCTCCACAACCCCGCCGACGCTGAGGAGGCCGTGCAGGACGCCTTCCTGCGGGTATGGCGCTTCAGGGCCGCAGTCCCAGCGGATGAAGGTGCCCGCCGGTGGCTGTACCGGGTGCTGGTCAACGCCTGCTACTCGAAGAGCCGCACGGACGGGAGGCGGCGGTCGTCGTCGCTGGAGGATGCGCCGGAGCAGGCCGCGACGGGGCCAACGCCCGAGGCCACGGCTGCCGCGAGCGAAACGTCCGAGGCCGTGCGCCGAGCGCTGGCGGCGCTGCCCGACCACCTCCGGATCCCACTGGTGCTGCGCTACTACGCCGGGCTGAACGAGCGCGAGATCGCTACGGCCATTCGCCGGCGCCCGGGCACGGTCAAATCGCGGCTGCACGAGGCGAGGCGCCGCCTCTCCGCGGACCCCACCCTCGCCACCTTCGTCGCACCCGTGGAGATGGATCGATGATCGACGAGCGCGAGCTCACCGAATTGCTGCACCAGGCCGCCGAGGGCTTCGCTGTGCCCGACCATGGCGCCGAGCGCATCGTTGAAGTCACCGCCGCCTCGCAGCCGCACGCGGCCCGCCCGTGGTGGCGCACCCACCGGCTGGCGGTCGCCTGTGCCGTCGTGATCGTCGTCGTCGGGTCGACGGTCGCGATCCGAGAGCTGACACACAGCAACAACCAGCCGAACGCCCAGTTCGGTCAAGTTGGCAGGTCGGTGGGCAGCGCGGCCACAAGTGATGGAGGGTCCGGCGCGCAGAACGGGCTGGCGGCTCCCGCGCCGGCACCGCCGGTCGTCGGCGGGGACGCCGCCGGGAGTGCGGGAGCAGCGGGGGGCAGTGCTGGGCCGGCTCCGAGCTCTCGGCCGGTGCCGACCCAGTCCCCCGTGCGACCGCTCCTCGACACTGCCAAGGTCGTCAAAACCGGGTCCGTGCAGCTCGAGGTTCGCCGCCAGGCGGTTGGATCCACGGTGAGCCAGCTGGGGAGCCTGGCCGGCGGGCTGGGCGGCTATGTGGCCGACACGAAGTCCACCGACGGCGGCGACGATCCGACCGGAAGCGTGACATTGCGCGTACCGGCCGCGAGCTTCGAGGACCTCCTGATGCGCGTGCGGGGGCTCGGCACCGTGCGCTCGAGCACGACCCACGGCCAGGACGTGACGGCGCAGTACTCCGACATCCAGGCCCGCCTCACGGCGCTGAACGCAACACGCAGTCAGCTGCTGACGATCCTGCAGAAGGCCACGGCCATTGGCGACGTCCTCGCCGTGCAGGATCGGATCAAC
>DASZJL010000149.1:0-1619 GCA_035948135.1 Acidimicrobiales bacterium
GGGATAGCTGGCGTCGCCGCCGTAGGTGGCGGTGACCGAGAGGCTGGTGGCCGTCGTGTAGGTCTGGGTGCAGGTGGCCTGGCCGGTGGTGGTGTTGATCGGCTGGGCGCCACACGCGCCGATGGTCACCCCGCCGACCGCGAAGGCCACCGTGCCGCCGTCGGGGACCGGGGTCGTCTGCGACGTGTAGGTGACCGGCTGACTGGCGTCGACGGGGTTCTGCGAGGAGGCGATCGTCGTGGTCGTCGAGGCCAACTGGTTGACCACCTGGCTGAGCGCCGAGGAGGTGCTCGGTAGGTAATTGGAGTCGCCTTGATAGGCCGCGGTGATCGAGTGGGGTGAACCAGCCACCGTCGGGTAGCTCAGCGTGCAGGTCGCCTCGCCCGTCGTCGTGTCGACGCTCTGGGCGCTGCACGTCGAGATGGTGGTCGTGCCGTCGACGAAGCGCACGGTGCCGCCGTCGGGGGCCGGGCTCACCGTCGCGGTGTAGGTGACCGACTGCGACGCTTGGGAGGGGTTGTTCGAGGAGACGACGCCGGTCGTGGTGGTGTTCCCTCCGGCAGAGGCCGCATTCGCGTGCAGGATGACGAACGCAAGAGCGAGAGCTCCGGCGAGACAGGCCAGCTTCAGCCAGACGCTCGAGACAGCGCCCTCCCGATCGCGCGTGGCACCATGCCGCCAGTCACCGCCGTCCCCCATCCCCATCCCCTTCCACATCGGCACGTCGACGCGGAAAGTGAACCGTCAACGAAGAGGTCGCCAAGCCGCCCGAACATGATCTCGCCGGTCCATTCCCCAGAATGTGCCGCCACAGTAGTGGCGTCGGCGCGCGAACCTCGGCATGCAGAGCCTGCTTCGTCTGCAATTCCAGTTGGACTCTGCCGCGCGTCCGCGGAGCCCGTCGCGGCGCGACCGCGCGGTTCGTCGCGGCGCGACCGCGCGTCAGTAACCGAGCCGGTCCAGCATCTCCTCGCGGTTCTGCCAACGGCGTTCGACCTTCACGTGCAGGTCGAGATAGGTGCCTTCGGGAAGCTGCTCGCGGACGGCGATGCCGACCTGCTTCAGGATCTCGCCGCCCTTCCCGATGACGATGGCCTTCTGGGAATCGCGCTCGACGATGATCTCGACGCGGATGACCGGCCCTTCCCATTCGGTCACCCGGCAGGTGATCGCGTGCGGCAGCTCGTCTCGGGTCTTGGCCAGGAGCTGCTCACGGACGAGCTCGGCGATCCACAACGCCTCGGGCGTGTCGGTCACGACGTCGGGCGGGAAGAACGGCGGGCCGTCGGGCAGCCGCCCGATCAGGTATGCGGTCAACTCCTCCACTCCCTGACCGGTGCGCGCCGAGACCGGGAAGTACTCGGCGTCGGGGAGGTCGGCGAGCGCGTCGACGGCCTCCTTGGCCTCCGCCAGTCGTTCGAGCACCCGCGCCGTCGGGGCGCGGTCGGTCTTGTTCACCACGACGACCAGGCCGGGTTCCGCGCCGGCATCGGCGGCCCGGCGCAGGTGACGGACCGAGCGCTCGAGCACGGTGCGATCGCCGGGACCGACCGCAGCGGTGGCGTCGACCACCGCCATGATCACGTCGACCTCCAGTAGCGCATCCGTCGCGGTCTCGT
>DASZJL010000150.1:0-58371 GCA_035948135.1 Acidimicrobiales bacterium
GGCGTGCCGTACCGGAACCTCACCGCCGCCCTCGTCCTCGACGGCGTCGACGTGCGGGTCAACGACTGGGGTACGTCGCTGACCGAGCCCGAGGACTACCTCGATCACCTCGTCGCCTTCGGGCTGTACACAACCGACGGCGCGGGTCGGGGGCTGCAGCCTGTCGCGACGAGCGAGTGGGACGCCCTCACCGCGGCCGTGCGGAAGGCCCAGGCCGACCACTACCGGCAGGTAGCCGCCATGTCGCGTGGCCAGAAGATCGCGGCCGGCGCGTACGTCTACTTCTCGTTCCTGCGCCCGTTCGCAGAGGTCGCCGGCGTAGCCGGCGCCCTTGACTGGACCGTGCCCCGTGACACCGTCGGTCCTTTGTACGACGCCCTCGAGCCGTTCACCGGAGAGGGCGCGTCGGTGGACGACACGGGTCCCTACTACGCGCCGCTCGCCCTATGACGGCCGTTGATCCTCGCGAGGACGGCAGGCACGAGCCCGACACCGCCGATCAGCTCTGGAACGAGTCGTGGTACTTCGACTTCGCGACGGCCGACGGCAGCCTCGGCGGGTACGTGCGCATCGGGCTCTACCCCAACCTCGGCACCACCTGGTACTGGGCTTATCTGGTCGGCGAAGGACGGCCGCTGGTCGCGGTCCGCGACCACGATGTCCCGATCCCGAAGGGCACGAGCCTCGAGGTACGGGCCGAAGGCCTGTGGGCCGACACCGTGTGCGAGACGCCGAACGAGCACTGGAGCGTCAACCTCGAAGCCTTCGCGGTCGCGCTCGACGACCCCGCCGAGGCCTACCGGGGCGAGCGGGGCGACCGCGTCGGCTTTGGGCTGGACCTCGAGTGGATCGAAGCGGCACCCGCCCAGATGTCGACCGGCCTGCCCCGGTACGAGCAGGCCTGCGTGGTGCAGGGCGAGGTCCTGGTGGGCGACGAGCGCATCCAGGTCGACGCCTTTGGCGAACGCGACCACTCGTGGGGTCACCGCGACTGGTGGACGATGCCGTGGTGCTGGACGGCCGGACGTCTCGACGACCGCACCGCGTTCCACGCCTTCCGACCGCTCATCGACATCCCGTTCGCGTCGGGCTTCGTGGCGTTGCCCGACGGCGACGTGGAGAACGTCGAGCACTTCAGCGTCGACACCGAGCTCGGCCCCGAGGCGCTGCCGGCGTCGGCGACGATGGAGCTGGGCGAACTGCGACTGGCGGTGACGCCGACCGCCCATGCCCCCGTGCTGCTCGAGGCGCCCGACGGGCGCGTCAGCCGCTTCCCACGGTCCTTGTGCCGCTTCGAGTCGACCGCCGACGGCCGATCGGGCTGGGGTTGGACCGAGTGGTGCCAGCCCCCACCGACGCCGGCCTGACTACTTCTTCGGCTTCGCCGGCGCGAGGAAGAGCGGCGTGTTCTTGATCGTGTCCCATGTCGGCGGGTTGGCGTGCTGCCACGACCAGAACGAAACGGCGACCGCTCCGTATTGCTTCGCCACCTCCATGAACCGCACCAGTTCGGCGGGGGGCGGCACGCCCGGACGTCCGCCCTCCGGCCCGCCGTCATAGGCCTGGCCGATCGGCATAACCGGCTTGCCGTACTGGGAGAGGAATCGGACCGCATTCGCTGTGTCCAGCGCCGCGTCTCGGTTGAGCCAGTAGACCATCGGCGCAACGGCATCGAATGCGGGAATGACAGCGGCGTAGGAGTACTGCTGCTGCATCTGGGGGGTGGGGTTGGGCACGACCGCCACCAACAGCGTGGACGGCCCGACCGCTTGGCGCAGGGCAGCCCCGTATTCCGCCGCCGCGGCCGGGGTGAACTGGGTGCCTTCGGTGATGGTCTCGATGTCGGCCGCGAAGCCGTCGAGCCGGTCACCGCCGGGAGCGATGTGGTCGAGGGCCACCTTGGCGCGGAAGACGTCCTCGGGCGGCCACGCCAGCTTGGGGAAGTCCCAGCCGTAGACCGTCAGCCCGGCGGTGTGCGCGGCGGGCAACAGCTGATCGAGGTATTCGGCGTTCTGGAAGCCGTCCCAGGTCGATCCTGTCCGCACGAACAGGTGCGTGAGTCCCACGGCCTTGGCCTTGGCGACGAGCGCGGCCACGTTGCCGCCCTCGGCCAACTCGGGCTTCCAGATCCACATGCCTTTGCCCTGGGGGATGACCGGGGGCGGCGCAACCGCGGGAGCGGGCGGCAGGGCGGTCGTGGTCGTGGTCGACGTGGGCGGGGCCGTCACGTGGACCTTGACCTTCTGCTTGGGAGCCGGCGGCTTGGCGGCCGGGAGGGGCGTGACGACGCCCTGGGGCATGGCGTTGGGGCCCGAGACCCGGGCCAACGTCGGGACGGCAGGCGTGGGCGCGCCCGGTGCCCGCCCGCCCTGCGCGGCCGCCGCCGCGGTGGCCAGGATGGCCAGCACGAGGGCCGCGGCCAAGCCCGCTAACAAAAGGCGCGTAGGCGCGTGCCCCAGCCGAACCCCTCCCCCCATCGGGTGAGATTTTAGAGCCTCGGCGTAGCCAGGCGCGCGCGCTGCGGCGTAGGATTTTCTCAAAACCGGCATATGGAGGACGGGGATTGGGGGTCCAGGGCCCAGTGGAAGCGGCTGTGCCCGGGCCTGTACGCCTGGCGATCGTGGACGACCACCCGGTCGTACGAGAGGCTTTCGGCAACCTGTTCGGTCTGGTTGAGGGTCTCGATGTGGTCGCCAGCGCGGGCGACGCCGACGAGGCCCTGGCCAAATTGGCCACTACCGACGTCGACGTGGCCATCGTGGACTTCGCGCTCCCCGGCGTCGACGGCGGCGTGCTCACGGCCCGCATCAAGGAGCGGCACCCCGACGTGCGGGTGCTGATCTTCACGGCCTCCCTGGACCAGGCGCAGGTACGGCAGGCGGCCGAGTCGGCGGCCGACGGGATCCTGCTCAAGAGCATCCCGATCGACTACCTCATCGCCGCCATCCGCGATGTCGCCCGCGGCCGCCGGGTGGTTGGCCGGGACCTGTCAGGCGTGCTGGCGGCGGAGGACCCCGAGGCGCCCCCCGAGCTGTCCGACCGCGAGCAGGAAGTCCTCTGTCTGCTGGCCAAGGGCATGACCAACAAGGACATCGCCCGTGACCTGTTCATCTCCCAGGCCACCGTGAAGAGCCACGTCGAGAACATCCTCCGCAAGATGGACGCCGCCGACCGGGCCGGTGCGGTCGCCGAGGGCTTCCGCCGGAAGCTGATTCAGTAGCTCTGCTGCGAGCGCGAAATCAAATGCGGTTGTAGAGGATCGCCCGCTTGACCTCTTGGATGGCCTGGGTGATCTTGATGTCGCGGGGGCAGGCCTCGGTGCAGCTGAAGGCGGTGCGGCAGCGCCAGACGCCGGAGCGCTGGTTGAGGATGTCGAGGCGGTCGGCGCCGGCCTCGTCGCGAGAGTCGAAGATGAAGCGGTGGGCGTTGACGATCGCGGCCGGGCCCACGTAGGACTCGTTGCCCCAGTAGATCGGGCACGACGTGGTGCACGCCGCGCACAGGATGCACTTGGTGGTGTCGTCGAAGCGCTCTCGCTCCTCGGGGCTCTGCTTTCGCTCCTCGTAGCCCGGGTCGGTGCTGTTGATGAGATAGGGCAGCACCGACTTGTACTGGTCGAAGAAGGGCTCCATGTCGACCACGAGGTCCTTGATCACCGGCAGGCCGCGGATGGGCTCGACGGTGATCTTGGTGCCGACGTCCTTGACGAGCAGCACGCACGCCAAGGCGTTGGAGCCGTTGATCACCATGGCGTCGGACCCGCACACGCCGTGCACGCACGAGCGCCGGAAGCTCAAGGTGCCGTCGCGGTGCCACTTCACCTCGTGGAGGGCGTCGACCACCCGGTCGGTGTCCTCCACGCGCACCTCGTAGGTCTCCCAGTGCGGCTTGGTGTCCTGCTCTGGGTTGTACCGCTTGATCTTGAGCTCGACGTCGACCAGTGCCATCTCAGTACTTGCGCTCCATTGGTTCGTACTTGCCGCCGACGACGGGCTTGTAGTCGAGGCGGACGCCGTCGTCGGTACGGAAGGCCAGGCTGTGGCGCATCCAGTTCGCGTCGTCCCTGGTGGGGTGGTCGTCGCGGAAGTGAGCGCCCCGGCTCTCGGTGCGGGCCAGGGCGCTGATCACGAGCGACTCGGCCAGCTCGATCAGGAACCCGAGCTCGATGGCCTCGGTGAGGTCGTAGTTGAAGATCTCGCCCTTGTCCTGGATCGAGGCGTTGTGCCAGCGGTCGCGCAGGCTGCGCACCGTTTCGAGCACCGCGCGCAGGCTCTCGTCGGTACGGAACACCGACGCCTTGTCCATCATCTCCTCCTGGAGCCGGGCCCGGATGTCGGCCACGTTCTCACCGCCGGTGCCGGCCTTCAGTCGCTCGATGCGCTCGCGCGTCTCGTCTTCCACCCGTGGGGGTAGGTCGGCGTGGCTCACCTGGTCGACGTAGGTCGCCATCGCCGCTCCACCGCGGCGCCCGAACACCACGATGTCGAGCAGCGAGTTCGTGCCCAGCCGGTTGGCGCCGTGCACCGAGACGCACGCGCACTCGCCCGCCGCGTACAGGCCGGGCAGCACGGTGTTGTCGCTGTCGACCACAACCTCGGCGTTGATGTTGGTGGGGATCCCGCCCATGGCGTAGTGCGCGGTGGGCTGGATGGGGATGAGCTCGGTCTTGGGCTCGAGGCCCATGTACGTGCGTACGAAGTCGGTGATGTCGGGCAGCTTGGCGTCGATCTGCTCGGGCGGCAGGTGGGTGAGGTCGAGATGGACGAAGTCCTTGTTCTCGCCGATGCCCCGGCCTTCGCGAACTTCGGTCAGGATGGCCCGGCTGACCATGTCGCGCGGGGCCAAGTCCTTCACGGTTGGGGCGTAGCGCTCCATGAAGCGCTCGCCCTCGGAGTTGCGGAGAATGCCGCCCTCGCCGCGCGCCGCCTCCGAGAGCAGGATGCCGAGCTTGTAGATGCCGGTGGGGTGGAACTGAAAGAACTCCATGTCCTGCATGGGGATGCCGCGCCGGTACAGGACCCCAGGCCCGTCGCCGGTGAGGGTGACGGCATTGGAGGACACCTTGAACATGCGCCCGTAGCCGCCGGTGGCGAACAGGGCCGCCTTGGTATGGAAGACGTGCAGGTCGCCGGTGGCCAGCTCGTAGGCGACGAGGCCGGAGACGCGCCCCTCGGAAAAGGCGATGTCGAGCACCTGGAACTCGTTGAAGAAGTTGACGTCGCGCGCCAGGCACTGCTGGTACAGCGTCTGCAGGATCATGTGACCGGTGCGGTCGGCCGCGTAGCACGCCCGCCGCACGGGGCCCTCGCCGTGGTTGCGGGTATGACCGCCGAACCGGCGCTGGTCGATGCGGCCCTCGGGCGTCCGGTTGAAGGGCATGCCGAAGTGCTCGAGCTCGATGACGGCGTCGATCGCCTCGCGGCACATGATCTCGGCCGCGGGCTGGTCGACGAGGTAGTCGCCGCCCTTCACGGTGTCGAAGGCGTGCCACTCCCAGGAGTCCTCTTCGACATTGGCCAGCGCCGCGCACATGCCGCCTTGGGCGGCGCCCGTGTGCGAACGGGTGGGGTAGAGCTTGGTGAGGACGGCGACCCGGCACTTGCCGGCGGTCTCGATGGCGGCTCGCAGGCCCGCGCCCCCGGCGCCGACCACGACCGCGTCGTAGCTATGACGATGAATCTTCATCCGTCCGTCATCCTCGCGTTTCAGGCGTCGCTAGACCGAATTTCCGCGTCGTAGCGATTGGCGACGGCGACGTCGCCGACCAGGGCCAGAGCCACGGTGAGTGGCCCCGGAGCGTCGGGCACCACGGCCTGCAGCGTGCCGACCCGCACGCAGTCGTCTTCGGGCACTTCCCCCTCCCAGCGCCACTCTTGGGCGCCACCCGTCCACTGGAGCTGGGCGCGCACTTGGCCCTGCACCGGCTTGCGGAGGTCGTTGACGACGTGCACGTCGAGGGCAAGTGCCTCGCCCGGCGCGTAGCTCTCCTTGGGTCGGTCGGCCACGACGATCACCGGCCGGCAGGCGTCGCGCAGGGCGTCGAAGCCGGCCTTGGGCACTCGCTCGTGGTCGAGCACCGACCACGTCACCGACGGGTGGGCGTCGGCGAACGCGAACTGACAGAAGCCACCGGTCGGTCGGTACTTGAGGCGGCGCAGCGTCTCGACGTGGTGCTTCACGACGGTCGCTTGGTACTGCTGGGTCGCGCGACGCCACTCGTCGAACGTGGCGTAGTCAGCGGGCGGGACGTAGCGATCGAACGCGAAACGCTGCAGGGCGTGGGTGCGCCAGAGGCGGTCCCAGTCGAGGTCGGGCCAGCGCTCGGGTTCCATGAAGGCGTTGGTCTCGGGCACGGCCTGGGCGCCGAACTCGGACACGAATCGGGCCAGCCGCGGCCACGCGGCCATGGCGCGCGGGAACTCCCGCTCCTCGCCGTGATACCAGCCGAAGTACGTGTGGGTGTCAGTGCCGCCCGAGCCCGGGTGGGGGAAGACCCCGGAGTGGGCGATCACCGGACGACTGCCGTCCCCCTGCTCGAGCGCTCGTTTGATCGAGTGGTCGAGGACGGTCTTGTTCCAGCTCGGGAGCTCCTGAGCGACGGCGGCCCGCGCTGCGATCTTCGTCCGTGAGAAGGCGACGCCGGGCTCGATGTCGAGGGCCATGGGCTCGTTGTGGCCGCACCAGATGGCGACCGACGGGTGGTGGCCGAGGAGTTGGACGGCCTCGCCCGCCTGGCGCACGGCCTGCTTGCGCACACCGCGTGCGTAGCCCCACTGGAGGGGCAGGTCCTGCCACAGCAGGAGGCCCGCCTCGTCGGCCGCGTCGTAGAGCTCGGGCCGGCTGATGTGGGCGTGAACGCGCAGCAGGTCGAGGCCCGCGTCCTTGGCGAGCGTGACGTCACGTGCGAGGTCGTCTGCCGTCGCCTCGCCGAGCGCCATGCGCGTCGGCCCCTGGTTGGATCCCTTGAGGAAGAGGCGCTCGCCGTTGACCGACAGCACCCACTTCGACATCGAGACTTGGCGGAGGCCGGTTCGGAAGCGGCGGACGTCGCTGGTTGTCCCGTCGCGGTCGACCACGTCGACGGTGACGTCTTCCAGCGGCTGGTCACCGAGGCTGTGGGGCCACCACAGCCGGGGATGCTCGACGGTGACGTTCCACGTCACTTGGTTCTCGCCCGCGGCGAGGGGTTGCTCGATCTCGTGCTCGGTGTCGCCGACCATCGTGCGCAGGACGACACGCGTCGTTGCCGCGGCGTCGAGCGTGGCCCGCAGGCTTAGGACGGCGCGCTCGTTCGTGGCTTCGGGGCACAAGGTGACGAGACGGGTGATGCGAACGGGGCCTGAGTCCTCGATGCGCACCGGGCGCCAGATTCCGCCGGGGTTCCAGTCAGGGTCGAGACAGTCCCAGTGCTGGAAGACGCCGGTGAGGTTGCGCTTGGCGGCCCGGTCAGACGGCTGGGAGCACGCAGCCTCGACCGCCAGCAGATGCTCGGTGCGCTGCTTGAGGAGCTCGGTCACCTCGAAGGCGTGCGGGAAGAAGTAGCCCTCGGTGTCGCCGACGTAGGAGCCGTCGAGCCACACGTCCCCCAGATAGAAGAGGCCGTCGAGCACGAGCCATCGGCGCCTGCCCTCGGCGGGGAGCGTCTCGAAGCGGTGCCGGTACAGGAGTGGCCCGTCCTCGCGGGCGAAGGCCGGCGTCGACCGCCAGTGCCCGGGGACCTGGATCTCGGGCCACCCCTCGTCGTCGAGGTCGGGCCTGGAGAACTCCCGGCGCAGGCGTTCGTCGGCCGGCTGCGCCCGCCAACGCCCCGAGAGATCCACCGTCGCCACGCGCGAACGCTACAGAACCTCTCCAAGTTTGGAAATCGTGCGCTCGAACGGTCGCAAACGGAACGATTCCAAAGACTTGGAGAGGTTTGGGTGCGTTCAGAGGTGCAGCGTGCGCGTCAGACGTACCGAGTCGAGGAGGCGGCGGTCGTGGGTCACGAGAACAAGCGTGCCGTCGTAGGACTCGAGGGCCGCCTCCAGCTGCTCGATGGCGGGGAGGTCGAGGTGGTTGGTCGGCTCGTCGAGCACGAGCAGGTTGACCTCTCGGGCGACCAGCAGCGCCAGCAGCGCACGCGTCCGTTCGCCCGGTGACAGCGTCGCGGTCGACCGCAGGACCTCGTCGGGGCCCAGGTCGAACTTGGCGAGCAGCGTGCGGGCGTCGCCCGCCAACATCCCGGTCTCCTGACAGAACACGTCGAGCAGAGCGCGTTCGCTGCTGAGCACACGGCGCGCCTGGTCGAGCTCGCCGACGACGACGCGCGAGCCCCACGCGCGCGTGCCCGACGACAGGGGCACCCGTCCCAGCAGCGCCTGCAGCAGCGTTGTCTTCCCCGATCCGTTGGCGCCGACGATCGCCAAGCGGTCCTGCCAGCGCAGCTCGAGATCGAGCGGTCCCAACGTGAACGTGCCCCGTTCGACGACGGCGTGCTCCAGGCGCGCCACGACGTCGCTGCTCCGCGGCGCGGGCGGTAACTGCAGCTTGAGCTCCCAGCCTTCCCAGGGCTTGTCGACGACCTCCAGGCGCTCCATGGCGCGGTCGGTCGCCCGTGCCTTGCCCGCCAGCTTCTCCGACGTCTGCACGCTCTGGTGGCGGATGAACTTGTCGCGGTCGTCAGGGCGCTTTCGGGCGCGGGCCGTTCCCTTGCGCGCCCACGCTCGTTGCTGCCGGGAGCGCTCGAGCAGCCGAGCCCGCTCGCCGCGGTTGCGCTCGTAGTCCTCGTAGCCGTGGGCACGCTCACGGGCCCGCTCCTCCAGGTACGCCCCCCACCCGCCCGAGTACTCCCGGGCGGTGTGGTCGTGGGCGTCGAGCTCGATCACTCGCTGCACCACCCGATCGAGGAAGGCGCGGTCGTGGGACACGAGACCGACGGCCGCGGGCGTGTCGCTGACGAACCGTTCGAGCAGCTCCAGGCCGGCGAAGTCGAGGTCGTTGGTCGGTTCGTCGAGCAGCAGCACATCGAAGCGCGAGAGCAGGATGGCGGCCAGGCCGGCGCGGGCCCGCTGCCCCCCGGACAGCCCGGCCATCGGCTGCCCCAGTCGGTTGGCGCCCAGGCCAAGGTCGGCGCACACCTCTGCCGCCCGGGCGGCAAGGTCGTCGCCGCCGAGGGCGAGGAACTGCTCGAGCGCCTCGGCGTGGGCCTCGACCAGTGTCGAGTCACCGGCCAGCGCCGTCGTCGCGGCCTCGAGCGCGGCGTCCGCGGCGGCGACGCCCGTACGCCTCCGCAGGTAGTCGAGGAGCGTCTCGCCGTCGGCGCCGATGACCTCCTGGGGCAGGTAGCCGACGGTCAACGTGGCAGGTGACCGCGCGACGGTCCCCGAGTCGGGCGCCTCCAGACCTGCGAGCACGCGCAGGAGCGTCGACTTGCCGACCCCGTTGGGGCCCACGACGCCGATGCGGGCGCGCGGCCCAACCGCGACCGACACGTCGGTCAGCACGGGGTGCGTGCCGTGGACGACGGTGACGTGGGCGGCGGCGAGCGTGCCGGAAAGAGGACGATGCACGACGGAGCTCCTGAGGAAGAAGAGAAACGGGGCGCTGATCAGGAGCTAGCCGGCCACGTGGCCGAGGCTACTTCGACGTCACCGCACCCTGCAGGGTGGCGGTCACCGACACACCCCCGGCGGCCGGTGTGAGCCGAACCTCGAAGGGCCCGGAGGCCATCGCAAGCGTCGTGGCCGCCTGGGTGCCCGCCGCTGTCCGCAGCGTGAAGTTTCCGGTCATCCGCAGCGTCCCCGGACCGTCCACCTTCAGGTCCGGCGAGTCGACGTGGAAGTTCACCCCGTCGCTCGCGGTCATGACGGTGTGGTCGTCGGCCGTGAAGTCGATGCCGTTGTCCTCCGGTGTCGCCAGCCCGGCGCTCCCGACCGCGACCGACGTCCCGAACCGATAGTGGCCGGGCTTGAACGAGCTCGTCCCGGTGAGCGACCAGGTCACGCCGTGGACGTCGGCGTCGACGTGGGCGGGGCCGAGGTCGAGGGCCCCGCCGGTGCCCGAAACGGGGAGCGGCTGCCCCGCGTACCAGTAGATCGTCTTGCGGGCGCCGTTGATGATCGCGGCTTCCACGGTGGCGTTGCGCTGCGCGCCGCGCTCGACGGCGTTGATCGTGAACGGCGTGGGGATGGCACCGGCGTCGGCGCCGTCGGCGCTGAAGCTCTGGAGCGTGCCCGTGACCAAGGTCTGACCGGCCGCGGGGACGATCACGGTCTCGGTCACGGGCGGCGGCGGCTGCTGGACGTGGGTGATCGTGGTCTCCGGCGCCTCCTTGCGGACGACCACTGCGGCGATCCCGCCACCGAGCAGCCCAACCACCAGAACGGCGAGGACCCCTTTCACACCGCCGAGGGTAGGTTGGGATCCATGTCGCGTCCCGCCACCCTCGGTCAGCTTCGCGAGTCGGGCTGGGAGTCAGTCCCGGTCAAGGAGGAGGTGCGGAGAAACGCCGCCGCCAAGGTCAAGGCGGGCGAGCCGCTGTTCCCCGGCGTCCTCGGTTACGACGACACCGTTCTGCCCCAGCTGGAGAACGCCCTGCTTGCCGGGCACGACGTGATCTTCCTCGGGGAGCGGGGTCAGGCCAAGACCCGGATGATCCGCACGCTCACCGAGCTGCTCGATGAGTGGATGCCGATCGTCGCGGGCTCGGAGATCAACGACGACCCCTACAACCCCGTGTCGAAGCACGGCCGCGACGTCGTGCGCGAGCACGGCGACGACACACAGCTCGAATGGGTGCACCGCGACACCCGCTTCGGCGAGAAGTTGGCCACTCCGGACACGTCGATTGCCGACCTCATCGGCGAGGTCGACCCCATCAAGGTGGCCGAGGGCCGCTACCTCTCCGACGAGCTGACGCTGCACTACGGCCTCGTGCCTCGCACCAACCGGGGCATCTTCTCGATCAACGAGCTGCCCGACCTGGCCGAGCGCATCCAGGTCGGCCTGCTCAACGTGCTCGAGGAGCGCGACATCCAGGTGCGGGGCTACAAGATCCGCCTCCCCCTCGACGTCATGCTGGTGGCGTCGGCCAACCCCGAGGACTACACGAACCGGGGCCGCATCATCACCCCCCTCAAGGATCGCTTCGGGGCCCAGATCCGGACCCACTACCCGCTCGACACCGAGACCGAGCTGGAGATCGTCGGGCAGGAGAGCCGCTCGTTCGACCTTCCCGGCCTCCGGGTGCAGGTTCCCGACCACATGGCCGAGATCATCGCCACGGTGAGCCATTTGGCGCGGGCCAGCGCCCACATCAACCAGCGCTCCGGCGTGTCGGTGCGCCTGTCGATCGCGAACTACGAGACGATGATCGCCAACGCGTCCCGCCGGGCCCTGCGCCTCGGCGAACCCGACGTGGTGCCCCGCATCAGCGATCTGGAAGCGCTGGCGTCCTCCACGGCCGGCAAGGTCGAGATCGAGACGCTCGAGGAGGGTCGCGAGGAGACCGTCGTCCAGAACCTCTTCAAGGCGGCTGTGCTCACGGTGTTCAAGGAGCGGTGCCCGATCGACCAGTTCCGCGACGTGCTTTCGGCGTTCAGCGAGGGCTCGATCGTCCACGCCGGCGACGACATCCCGTCGTCGGCCTACGTCGACATCCTCAACACCGTCCCGGCCATGCGACCCGCGGTCGTCGAACTGGCGGGCAGCGAGACGCCCGCGGCGGTGGCCAGCGCGGTTGAGTTCGTGCTCGAGGGCCTGCACCTCTCGAAGCGCCTGAACAAGGACGCCGTCGGCACCAAGGCGACCTACCGGGGCCGGGGCTAGGTAAGTGCCGCTGCGAGCGCGCTACTCCCGCTGGGACGGGACGCAGGCCGGTTTCGAGCTCGACGCCGACGACATCCTCTCGGAGATCACCGACGACCTCCTGTACCACGGCGACCTCAACGCCGCCCTGCGCCGCATGATGCAGTCGGGCTTCCGCGACCAGAACGGCGAGCGCCTGGCCGGACTGCGTGAGCTCATGGAGAAGCTGCGCCGGCGCCGCAAGGACGAGCTCGAGAAGTACGACCTGGGCGGCGTCTACGACGACATCGCCCAGGAGCTGCGCGAGGTCATCGACCAGGAACGTTCGGGCATCGACCAGCTCGAGCAGGAGGCCCGCCAGTCCGGCGACCAGCGCCGGCAGGAGATCACCGAGCAGGTGGCCGAAGAGAAGCGCATGCAGCTCGACCTGCTGCCGCCGGATCTCGCCGGCCAGGTGCGCGAGCTGTCCGAGTACGAGTTCACGTCGTCGGAGGCCAGGGAGCGGTTCGACGAGCTGATGGACAAGCTGCGCCAGCAGCTGATGCAGAGCTACTTCAACCAGATGTCGGGGGCGCTGCAGGACGTCAACCCCGAGCAGATGCAGCGCATGAAAGACATGCTCTCGGCGCTCAACCAGATGCTTGAGCAACGGGCCAACGGCCAGGAGCCCGACTTCGAGTCGTTCATGGAGCAGTTCGGCGACTTCTTCCCGGGCAACCCGCAGAACCTCGACGAGCTTCTCGAGCAGATGGCCGAGCAGATGGCGGCCATGCAGGCGATGTTGAACTCGATGACGCCCGAGCAGCGGGCCCAGCTCCAGGGCCTGGCCGAGCAGCTCCTGGAGGACATGGACCTGCGCTGGCAGGTGGACCAGCTGGGCGAGCACCTGCGCGGCCTCTTCCCGCAGATGGGCTGGGACCGCAAGTACAACTTCAGCGGCCAGGACCCCCTCGGCTTCGTCGAGGCCGCCCAGCTCATGGACAAGCTCGGCGACATCGATCAGCTCGAGAACCTGATGCGCTCGGCCACCTCACCGGGCGCCTTGGCCGAGGTCGACATCGACAAGGCGCGCGACCTTCTCGGCGACGACGACGCACGAAGCCTCGAGCGCCTGGCCGAACTGGCCAAGATGCTCGAGGAGGCCGGCCTCATCGAGCAGAAGGAAGGGCGCTACGAGCTGACCCCCAAGGGCATGCGCAAGATCGGCCAGAACGCGCTGGCCGACCTGTTCGCCAAGCTCAACCAGGACCGCATCGGGCGCCACCAGCTCGAGCGGTCAGGCGTCGGCCACGAGCGCAACTACGAGAGCAAGCCCTACGAGTACGGCGACCCCTTCAATCTGCAGATCGAGCGCACGCTGCGCAACGCCATCCGCCGCACCGGCGGCGGCACACCTGTGAAGTTGCAGCCCGATGACTTCGAAGTGGAGCGCACCGAGACGATCACCAAGTCGAGCACCGTGCTCATGCTCGACCTGTCGCTCTCCATGCCGATGCGCGACAACTTCCTGGCCGCCAAGAAGGTGGCCATGGCCCTGCACTCGCTGATCTCGTCGCAGTTCCCGCGCGACTACCTCGGCATCGTCGGCTTCAGCGAGGTGGCGCGCGAGCTGAAGCCCGAGCAGCTGCCCGAGGTGTCGTGGGACTTCGTCTACGGCACCAACATGCAGCACGCCTTCCTGCTCAGCCGCCGCATGCTCGCCCGCCAGACCGGCACCAAGCAGATCATCATGGTCACCGACGGCGAGCCCACCGCCCACCTGCTGCCGGGCGGTGAGGTGTTCTTCAACTATCCGCCCGTGCGCGAGACCGTGGAGGCCACGCTCAAGGAAGTCGCCCGCTGCACCCGCGAGGACATCCGCATCAACACCTTCATGCTCGACGCCAACAGCTATCTCCGCAGCTTCGTCGAGAAGCTCACGCGGATGAACCGGGGCCGGGCCTTCTTCACCACGCCCGAGACACTGGGCAGCTACGTCCTCGTCGACTTCATTGAGCAGAAGCGCGCCCTGCGGGGCCGCGCCTCCCGCGCCGGCTGATCAGCGCGTTACTCGCCGCAGCCGGTCGCGCACCTGGGCGCTGTGCGTCATGACTGCCGCCTTCACCCTGTCGCCCCGGTCCGACTGGCCCGGCGGACGGGGTCGTAGGCCGAGGCGACGGAGGTGGGCGTTGCACCAGTACACGAGCGGAGCCCGAAGGGTGGATGGGGTCGCGAAGCCATAGGAGAGGGCCACGGACGCGTCCGGCCCGCCGTGTACCCAATGGAACGCGTAGGGGGGGATGTAGAGACCGTCGCCGGGCCCGAGCTCGAATGTGTGAGTCTGCGGCGGCAAGTCGCTCAAGTTGTTGTGCGTCCACCGGCGGGCCCGCTCGAGTACCCGGTGACCCTCGACTGGATCGGCGAACGTGCCGACGGTGATCTCCTTCGTGCCTTCCAGCTGGAGGAGCAGGTTGTGGTGACGGTCGAAGTGGCTCTGCACGACCGCACCCGGTGAAGCGACAAGGATGCTCACGCTCTGGGCACAGACGCCGCCCTCCCGATTGCCCACGACGCCTGTCGCCGCGTCGTAGCAACTGCCGACGACGTCTGCATAGCTGCTCAGTCTCTCCAGGTGGTACACGAGCAGGCGCTGGCCGTTGTCAGCGATGCCGCGCGCCACGTCGGGAGCGCTCGCGTCCAGTGTCGTGACCTTCTGAGGGAAGACGACGGGAAGTCGCCCTGTGTGCGGCCGGGTCCACGACGGGGGGACCCGCGCCGCGAGGGTGGCCATGGCGTCGACGGTCAGCTCAGGACGACCCGACAGGCGATGTGTAAAGGGAAACGGCGTCCGACCGAAGGCGTCCGTGAAGGCATCGGCCTGCCACTCCAACGCGGAAATCGGGGCGGGAGCGTCGGCCGTCATGGGATCGGCGAAATGGTAACCAAGGACGCCCGCCCGGGCTACGGGTTGGTTGGGGCCCGACGGTCGCTCGCCTAGGATGCGCACGCCAAAGGAGGATCGGATGCACGAGCCCAACGACGAACGTTTCCCGCTCGACGAGGAGCTCTCGTACGAGGCGCCCACAGTCGAGTCCCGCGAGCGCTTGCAGGATCCTCTGATCGGCACCGTCAGCGGCATGCTCCTCTAGGGAGGTCGTTGCGGCGCGCGTGCGCGGCACCGTCATCGACATCGGCGGCGTCAGCATCCTCCTGACGTCCTCCGATGCCGAGCGGGCGGACCCCGTCGCCCACCTGCTCGGCCATGTCCCGCATTCGACCGCGTCCCCGCACGTCGAGGTGCGTTGCTCGGCGCGGGCTCCGGCGATGCCGCGCCGGGCACCGGACCGGACCAACGCGGACTTCCGCGTCTGGACGACCGAGGACACTCTCCACCTGGAGCTGACGTCGGGCGGGCGGGCGCGTGTGTCAGCGACGACGGCGTGGATCGGCACCGGGCGCGACGATCCGCAGCGCGCCGCTCAGTGCCTCCTCCTGCCGGTGCTCACCCACCTCCTGAGCTTTCGCGACCGCTACGTCCTGCACGCGGGAAGCGTCGTCGCCGGCGGCGTGGCGTATCTGATACTCGGTGGCACGGGCACCGGGAAGTCGACGCTCGGGGTCGCCGCGGTCGAGCACGGCTGGCTGTTGCTCGGTGACGACATGGTGGTGGTCCGTCGTCAGGACCAGCGCTGTTCGGCGGCGGGCATCCCGAGGACGGTCGCAGTGCCGTCGGACGTGGGGTCCCGCCTCGCCCGCGGGCCGCTCACGGACGACCACCGGGGCCGCTGGGAAGTGCCGGCCGCTGTCCTGGAGCGTGGGTGGTTCCCGGTTGGCGGGCTTATCTCCGTCGGCCACGGGACGACGAACCGCGCCGGCCTCCGGCGCGTGGACGGCCGCGCCGCCTTGTCCGCCGTCTTGCGCTCCTACACCTCGTCCCTCGATCCGTTGCACCTGAGGCGCTTCTTCCCGGTGGCAGCCGCGCTCAGCCGCCTCCCCGCGTGGGAACTGCGGCATGGCGTGGAGCCCCGCTCCCGTCTATCTGAGGTGGGCCGGATGCTGCGCGGCATCGCGCCCGAACCCGGGTTGGCGGCAACCGTCAATGCCGCGGTCGCCGAGCCATCCTGACCACCCCCACCGGTACGCGCCCGACGATCGATCCGAGGCGTGCGGCGTACGCGCGAGTCAGCCCCAGCGTGCCGGGCCGTACGCGCGTGACTTGGGAGAGGTAGTCGGGCGGCGGGAACAGTTTCTGCCAGCCGTAGCGGACGCGCGCTCGCCAGCCCGGGAGGTCAGTCATCCGCATCAGGGCGCGGGTCTCCCGGCGCACGCGAAGTGGCGCCCCCGCCGAAAGACCCAGAGCGCCTCCCAACGTCCGTCCCTCGTCGAGGAAGGCGAGCCGGTAGCCCATCTCGTCCGCGATACCCAGGGCACGCGCCATCTCGACCGCGCCCTCCCAGACCTCTCGGTCCAGGACCCGCACGGCGCGGGCGAGGTCGACGAAGGCTTGCTCGCCCCAGCCGGGGATGGCGTGCAGAGCGATGTGAAGGGTCCGTACCTCGACGGACGGCACCTCGAGGACTGCGCCCCCGACGCCCATCGTGTCGGTGGCGCCGGACACGACGTCCCAGACGACGGACTCGGCCACGTGCTCGCAGCCGTGGAGGGTGCGGTGAAGGTCGACGACGGCGCCATCGGGCGCTCGCAGCCAGTTGGCGGCGTGGGGCGGCTCGTCTCGCAGCCAGCTCCCGGTGTGTCGCTTGAATCCCAGGTCGGTGAGCACGGCCTCCCCTTCAACGCGCTGGGTAGGGGACAGCAGGAGGTCGGCGTCGGCGTACGGTCGGCCGTGCGGGTCGTCGGCGTAGAGCCAACGACTGACCGCGGGTCCCTTCAGCAGGATGACCCGGAGGCCGCGCCCCGCCATCGCCCGCGCCACCTGGCTGGTGTACCAGTCGACCCGGAGCTGGGTCTTGGCGATGTCGAGCTCTGACGCCACCCCACTACTCTGCCGTGCCATGGCCGGGCTCCGGCGAGCAGAAGAGTGCCAGTACGACGTCGTGCAGGGGCGGGCGATCATCATCGATCGTGACGGCACCGAGCTCATCACCTTGAGCCCGGTCGCGACCCTGGTGTGGGACGCCCTCGACGGAACCCGCGACGAATCGGCGATCGTGGCCGAGCTGGCGGATCGGTTCCCCGATGTCCCTCGCCCGCAGATCAACGAGGATGTGCGAGCGTTCCTGCGAGAGCTCGAAACGCTCGCGCTGCTCGGCGGGGCCGACGCCTAGGACAGCAACCCGCGGTAGCGAGCGTCGCGTCGTCAAATGGGACCAGCTCACCCACATGAACCGGGGCGGCGCCTTCTTCACCACGCCCGAGACCCTCGGCTTCTACGTGCTCGTCGACTTCATCGAGCAGAAGCGCGCCTTGCGAGGCCGTGGCGCCCGCGCCGGCTGATCAGCGCGAACTCCAGACCTCTTTTCACGGCCTCGCTTTGCCGCGACAATGCATGCGTGAGGACGCCTCGAGGGCTGTGCGTACTTCTTGCCGCGCTCGTGCTCTTCGTGGGTTGCTCGTCGTCGGCAAAGGTGGTCAGAGCACGCGCCGGACACCCGGCGGAGACGACGACGTCGGTGGACGACAGCACCTCCACATCTATGGCGGGACCGCCCGTCTCGACGGCGTTGTCGGTGACAACGTCGGCGCCGTCGACGAGCGCGGCGCGACCGGTGGCCTCGACCCCTACGCCGGTTCAAGCCGCACCGTTGGCCGCCACCACGCCCTCTGCACCGCCGCCCCCTCAGTCGAGCGGGCGCGGGGCGGTCACCGGCCACGTCTACGCCAGCTGTGGCGCCAGCCAACCCTCCGGATGCCGTTCCCAAAGCGGGGTCGGCGGCGAGATGATGCAGGTCAAGCGGGACGCGGCGGTCGTGGCGTCCACCGTGACGGCGGCCGACGGCACCTATCGCGTGGAGATCACCGCCGGCACCTACGACGTGCAGGTCACCCGTACCAGTCAAAGCAGACGGGTCGTCGTTGACGCCGGGCAGATCGTCGTCGTCGACTTCACAGAGCCTTGACCCGATAGGTCGATCCGCCTAGCGTCAACCCGGGTTGCCGTTGGGGCGGCAGGGACAGGGGGGATCGGCGTGCGCGGATATCGGCGGATTCTGCTTCTTGTTGTGCCGGTCGCATTGGTGCCGATGGCACAGGTGGTGAGCACCACGGGCGCCCCGCCCGCCCACGGCATCTCGAATGCCGTCCCGGTCGTGGTCGACCCCGCCGTCAACAACACAGTGGCCAACTTCGCCACCACCGACAACACCGGCGGCAGCGAGCCCTCGATCGCCATCAACCCGTCCAATACCCAGCAGGCCGTCATCAGCGCCTTCTCGGGCAGCTGGAGCAGCGGGAACGCACCCCTCTGGTACACGACCAACGGCGGCCAGACCTGGACCAAGGAGTCGTCCATCACCCCGCCGCCCGGCAGGATCTCGGCCGGCTGCCCCTGCGATCAGACCTTCGACTACGACCGCAACAACAACCTCTTCGGCACCATCCTCATCCAGGCCGTGAATCCCAACCCGGCGCCGCAAAAGTTCGACGTCGTGAGCGGCTCCACCACGAACCCAGCGTCGGCCGCGTCGTGGACTTGGAACGGCGCGACAGCCCAGCTGACCAACAACGCCCACAGCGGGAACTCCGACCAGCCGTGGCTGCTGGTCAACCGCGACACGGGGGCAGGAACCACCGACAACACCTATGTCGCCTATGACGAGTTCAACGCCGGCAAGGCGCAGGTGGCGGCGTCGCTCAACGCCGCCCCGCCCAACTTCACCGTCGACAACTCGCCTGGGTCCGAGAGCCCGGGCCAAGGCGCAAACCCGGGCCTTCGCATGGCCAAGGATCCCAGGAACGGGTGGATGTATTCGCTCTGGCAGACCGCGGGCAACGGTGGCGCGTTCTGTTCGCCGTTCAACACAGGCGCGGTCGGCGGGTGCGGCGTCGGCACGGGCCAGCAAGGAAACCTGAAGGACGTCACCCTGCACCTGAACCGCAGCACGGACGGGGGCGCCACGTGGGCGCTCGCCGGCAACGGCGCCAGCATCCACACCGGCAACCAGGACGAGTACGACTGGTCGTTCGGCGGCGTCAACACGCTCCAGGGCGGCATCGACCACGCAACCGTCGACCCCAGCAACGGTGACGTGTACCTCGTCTACGGGCGGGACACCGACGGGGCCACGGCCACCAACTACAACTCGATCTTCGTCCAACGTCTCTCCTACAACGGGGCCAACCTCGACCTCAACGGGGCGCCGGTGCAGGTCAACGCGGCCACCAACGCCGCCCTTCCCTCTGTAGCGGTGACCTCCGACGGCACCGTCGGCGTGCTCTTCGAAACCTTCGACGGCAACAACGGCTCGGGCATTCCCACCTTCAGCGCCCACCTGTCCCGCAGCACCGACCACGGGGTCACGTGGACCGACACCACGCTGAAGTCCTACGCCACGACGGGATCGGGCACGAGCCCACCCACCCAGGGCCAGCGCGACATGGGCGACTTCCTGCAGCTCAAGGCCAACGGCAACGACTTCTACGGCACCTTCGTCGGCAATCGACAGGCGTTCTCGCCCACGGCCAACAACGTGATGGATCCCATTTTCTTCTCGACGGCGACGCCCAACGCTGACCTGTCGATCACCAAGTCCGGGACCCCGAACCCGGTAACGCCGGGCGGCAACGAGACCTACACGATCACCGTCCATAACAACGGGCCCTTTGACGCCGTCGCCGTCACCATGAACGACCCGCTCCCGGCCGGCACGACCTTCGTCAGCCTCGTGAATCCCGGCTGGGTGTGCACGACGCCGCCGGTGGGCAATCCCGGCACGGTCTCTTGCACGATTGCCGACTTGGCCGCGACAGCAACTGCGACCTTCACCCTGACCGTGCACGTCAACCCGACGGTGCCTTCAGGGACAGTGCTTTCAAACACGGCGACGGTGACCTCGGTGACGCCTGACCTTGGCCCGTCGCCCAACTCGGCGAACGTGTTGACGACCGTGAGCTGCGCCAACAACATCACCGGCAACGTGCCGGGAAGCCTCTATTTGTCGGGCGGCTCGTGGTGCATCCGCAATGCCAGCATCGGCGGACAGATCACTGGTGCGCAGGGCGCGACGATCATCATGACGGCCTCAACCCTCAACGGCCAGTTCTATTCGGGAAGCGGCAACGCCATTGCCCTGTGCGGCAACACCCTCAGGGGTCCGGTCACGATCTCTGGGTCAACCGGGTTCACGCTCGTGGGCGACACCCTCGACGACGCCTGCCCGGGCAACACGATCGGCGGCAGCGTCACACTCTCCGACAACCACGGCGGTACAGAGCTGGCGGACAACCTGAACATCGGCGGCTCAGTGAACATCGCCCGGAACTCGGGTGCCGGCCCCTTCCCGGGGGACAACCGTCCGGAGATCGAGGCCAACAAGATCGCCAGCAATCTGATGTGCAGTGGCGACTCGCCGGCCGCATCCAACAACGGACGCCCGAACAAGGTGGGGGGCACTCGGTACGGGGAGTGCGCCACGCCGCCGAACTTCTAGGGCGATCTAGGCCGAGAGCAGCTCAACGTAGAGGCCGTAGGTGGCCTCGTCGAAGGCCACCAGCTTCACCAGCTCGACCTGGGTCGGGGTTGACCTGATCGTCTCCACCGCGATCCGGGCCGCCTCGTCGGCCGGGTAGCCATAGATGCCGGTGGAGATGGCGGGGAAGGCGACCGAGGTGGCCCCCAGCTCGTCGGCCACCTCCAGCGAGCGCCGGTAGCAGGACGCCAGGGCCTCCGGCTCGCCCTTGTCGCCGCCCCGCCAGCGAGGCCCGACGGCGTGGATGATCCAGCGGGCCGGCAGGCGAAATCCCGGCGTGGCCTTCGCATCTCCGGTGGGGCAGCCGCCGAGGGCGTGGCACGCCTCTTGCAGGTCCCGATGGCCGGCGGCCCGGTGGATGGCGCCGTCGACACCCCCGCCGCCGGCCAGCCCCTGGTTGGCGGCGTTGACCACGGCGTCGACCTCCTGGGCCGTGATGTCGCCCCGTAAGGCCTGGATATCCATGACGTCACCCTCCTCCAGAGGATTTTCGTGCCATCCCGTGCGCTTTCCCCTTGCGCGCGGCGCCCAAAGCGTGATCTGATGACACGGTTGTAATTACATCGGTGGCAGTAGCCGACATGAGGGGAGGCCGACCGATGGAGCGAGTGGTCCGCAAGATCGACGTCTTCGACCGCAGCTGGCAGGACCAGGCCAACTGCCTGGGGGTCGACCCTGACCTCTTCTTCCCCGAGCGGGGCGCCTCCACGAGGGAGGCCAAGGAGGTGTGCCGGGGCTGCGTGGTCCGCCTCGAGTGCCTCGAGTACGCCCTCGCCAACGGCGAGAAGTTCGGCATCTGGGGCGGCATGAGCGAGCGCGAGCGCCGCCGCATCCGCCGGGCCCGGGCGCTGGCCCGCCGCCGCGGCGAGATCGCCTCCGCGTAGGCCAGCACTACAGGAACCCTGCGCGCCGCAGACAGGCTTCGATGGTCTGCGCGCGGCTCACCCCGAGCTCGAGCCAGCGTTCCGCGGGGATCTCGAGGAGGGCAGCCTCGGGCATGAGGCCGACAAGTTCTGCCGACGACGCTCGGGTCCCCGCGCTGGCAGCCAGCTCGGCGACGGCGTCGTAGGCGACTGCGGGGCCGACCGTCCGCCAGTCGACGAGGTTCATCGACACCTGGGCCAGGCCCTCGAGGTCGAGCCCCAAGGCTCGCACGGCCGGCCCGCGCACGGCGGTGGCGATCTGGCCGGCGACGCTGACGTCAGTGCCGGGCACGAGCCACACGTTGTAGGCGATGAGCACCGGCCGAGCGCCGACGCAGATGGCACCCGCCGTCGGGTGTGGCTGGGCCGGGCCCACATCGGGGGGCAGCGAGCTGAACGCGGAACGCCGCACCTCCGGCAACGTCCGTTCCGGCCCGTACAAGAAGCACGGGACGCCGAGCTCGTTGGCCGCCCAGCTGGCGAAGCGATCGCGAGCGGCCAGGGCGTCGTCGATGCTCGAGCCCTCGAGCGCGACGAACGGCACGACGTCGACCGCCCCCAAGCGGGGATGGGCACCGGCGTGGGCGCCCAGGTCGATAGTGCTGACGCCCAGGCTGGTGACGGCGCGCGCTGCGCTCTCGACGTCGGGCCCGGCCAACGTCAGCACGCTGCGGTTGTGGCGTCGCTCATGGTGGAGGTCGAGCAAGCTGCGACCGGCGACCTTCCGCAGCCCGTCGATGACCGCCTCGTCGCGGCCCTCGCTCACGTTGATCACGCACTCCAGCACCGCCCTTAACCTCGCGCAGTCATGGACGTCGGGCTCGCCCTTCCGCAGTTCGACTTCTCGGTTCCCGGCGAGCGGCCGCTGCGCTGGCAGACGGTGTGCGACTGGGCGCGGCGGGCTGAAGCGCTCGGGTTCGGCTCGCTGTGGCTGGCGGACCACCTGTTCTGGGACGTCCAGAAGTACGGCGGACCGGACGAGACCTTCGACGTCTACGACCCCTTGGCCGGGCTGGCCGCCATCGCCCGGATCACGAGCAACGTGCGGCTCGGCATCCTCGTCGCCAGCGTGCCGTTACGGCCCCCATCGGTGCTTGCGAAGGCCCTCTCGACCCTCGACGTCCTCTCTGACGGTCGCCTGATCGCCGGTCTGGGCGCGGGCAACTACGAGCCGGAGCTCGACGCCGCGGGCGTCGGCATGGAGGCGCCGCCCGTTCGCCTCGAGCGCCTCGAGGAGGCGATCGACATCCTCAAGGGGCTGTTCACCGGTGGGCCCTTCACCTACGAGGGACGCCACTACCGCACGTCGGACGCCCGCTGCCTCCCCCGTCCCGTGCAGCAGCCCGGTCCCCCGATCTGGCTGGGCGGCAAGGGTGACCGGTTGCTCGACCTCTGCGCCCGCCGGGCCGACGGGTGGAACACGGTGTGGGTTTGGACCTACGAGGACTACCGGGAGCGGCTCGACGTGCTCGACCGGGCCTGCGAACGGGCCGGACGTGACCCCGGCGCCGTGACCCGAAGCCTGGGTCTGTACACGCTCGTCGGTGAGGACGGGGTCGACCTCGAACGCCGGTTCCAGCGCCTGCGTGCGTGCTCGCTCCCCGGCGTGCTCGACGGCGTAAGCCTCGACGAATGGCGGCAGGGGAGGCTGGTCGGGACCGTGCAGGAGGTGGCGGAGCAGCTGGCCCGCTGGCAGGAGCTCGGCGTGGGCTCGCTCATTGTCAGCGTGGCGGCAGTGCCGTTCTCGGTTATGGACGATGACGCTATCGATCTGGTGGCCAGGGCCTGTAGCCTGGTACCGCGATGAGCCTCGGAGCACCCGAACTGATCATCATCCTGGTCATCGTCTTGCTGTTGTTCGGCACCACGCGGCTGCCCAAACTCGCCAAGTCCCTCGGTGAGGCGTCCCGCGAGTTCAAAAAGGGCACCGAAGAGCGCGACCGGGAGGAAGCCGCGAGGGCGGCACAATCGGCGGCGCCCGTCGCGCCGACCCCGCCTCCTGCTCCTGCCCCTCCCGCCCCTCCGGCGCCTTCCGTCGCCACGAGCGACCCGAACGAGCAGGTCACGATGAGCCGGGCCGAGCTCGACGCCCTGCTGGCCGAGCGTGAGCGCACCGCCAGCAAGGACGTCCCGCCGCCCGCCCAGGGATAGGCAGGAACCGGCCCCCCTCGGCCGTCGTTAGTCATGGCGGGTGAGGGGGCACCCACCTGGGAGGAGGTTGCCCGCAGTCACGGGCGCTTCCTCTACACGGTGGCGTACCGCCTCACGGGAAACCGAGAGGACGCTCAAGACCTCGTGCAGGAGGTGCTGTTGCGGGTACGCCGGGGGCTACAGACCTACGAGCCGGGTTCGATGGAGGGTTGGCTGAGCCGCATCGCCACCAACGCCTTCCTCGACGACGTCCGTCGCCGCAAGCGCCGGCCCGAGGACCTGCTGCCCGACGACCCCGACTGGGTCCTGCCGCCGACCGGGGCCGCCGACGAGGCGCTGGCCGCCGAGGTGCTCCCCGACGACATCCAGGCCGCCCTGCGCCGCCTGCCCGAGGACTTCCGGGCCGCCGTGGTCCTCTGTGACGTCGTGGGGCTCTCCTATCAGGAGATCGGCGACTCGCTCGGGATCCCCGTGGGGACCGTGCGCAGCCGCATCCACCGGGGCCGGGCCCTTCTGCGACAGGTACTGACCCTCACATGAACATGAACATGAACGCCCACCCCGGCGACCTCCTGAGCGCCCTCGTCGACGGCGCGTTGACGCCCGCCGAAGAGGCGGGCGTGCGCGCCCATCTGGAGACGTGTGCGGACTGCCGGCGCGAGCTGCGGTTGATCACCGAGGGCCGCACTCTCGTGCGCAGCCTCCCGCCCGTCGACCCCCCGTTCGGCTTCTTCGAGCGCATGCTGCGGCCCCGCCAGCGGTGGGCGCGCCGGGGCGTGGCCGGCCTGGCGGCCGGCGCGGCCGCCTCGGTGGCCGTGCTGGCGTTTGCGGCGCCGCGGGAAGCGAACGTCGCCCCCCACGTGGCCCAACTGGTCGACGCCCACACCGCCTCGGCATCCACGTCCGGCGACCCCATCAGCGAGATCACGCCGGCCGCGGCGCCGGTGTCGTTCAAGAGATGAACGGATGAAGCGCATCGTCGGCCTCGTGGCGGTGGCGGCCGTGGCCATCGGCCCCGCGCCGCTCGCCCGGGCGGCGGCCAGCCGCGACCCGCTTGACGAGGCGCGCCAAGCCGCCGAGAAGACGCCGTTCTCGGGTTCGGTCACGCTGCAGTGGCGCGAGGCGTCAGTGCTGCATACCGACCAGCTGACCGTGAAGGGCACCCACGGGACCTTGCTCGCGCAGGGCCAGCGGTCGGCGATGGCCGTCGGTACGGAGCGGCTCGTGTACAACCCGGGCGACGGGTGGCAGGAGCTGTGGCCGGCCGGCCTGGGCGCCGCCCGCCGCCCGAACCTGGAAGCCACCTACGACGTCCGACCGGCCGGGTCAGACCGCGTCGCGGGTTACCCGACCGACGCCATCGACGTGCTGAAGGCGGGCGTCGTGCGCGAGCGGCTCGACCTCGAGGCGACGACCAAGCTCTTGCTCCGACGCCAGCAGTACGACGGCCGCGGCGTGCTCGAGCGGGCGTTCGTCTTCGACCAGATCCAGATCGGTGACGTCTCGATGACCGCCCCGACGACGCCGCCCGCCCCCAAGCAGGCCGCGCCCCGCGCGCTGTCTCTGTCCGACGTGCCCGCCTCGGAGCGCGAGCCGAGCCGCCTGGCGGCCGGCTACCAGCGCGAGGGTGCGTACCGGCAGGGCGGCGTCGTGCAGTTGGTCTACAGCGACGGTCTCTACGACCTGTCGCTGTTCGAGCAGCAGGGCGCTCTCGACCCCGGCGACCTCCCGGCCCAGCGGCGTACGACCACCTTTGGTGGGCACCCGGCGTGGGCTTTCTCCTGGCCCGGCGGGGAGGGGATCACGTGGACCGGCGGGCGCACCGTCTACACGCTCATGGGCGACGTGCCTCCCGACGAGCTGACGACGGTCGCGGCCTCTGTGCCCCTCCACCGCTCGACGTCGGTGGCGCACCGCCTCCGCCAGGCCTGCCGCGGCCTGGTGGAGTCCTTCACGGGCTCCTTCTAGGAGGGAGCTGCGGTCCTCTCGGGCGGGGCGAGCATGGCCTCGGCGGCCAGGCGGCGGCGGCGGGCGATCCGGCGGCGTTCACGCTCGGAAGTGCCACCCCACACGCCATGGTCGATGCCGTTGCGGAGGGCGTACTCGAGGCACGGGGCCTTGACCGGGCACTCCGCGCAGATCCGACGGGCGATCTCGACGCCGACGCCGTCGCTGGGGAAGAACGTCGAGGGCGGCTCGCTGCGGCACCGTCCCCTCGGCATCCACTCTTCGGTCATCGACGCAGCCTCCCTCGGTCCGGTCCAAGAGCCACAACGGCCCCAGGCTGACGGAGGTTCCCTTTCTCTACGACGGCTGAAACCATCGTGGATGATGCAGTCTTGGGCAAGATCGGGCCTGGACACCAGTCGAAAGGCGGGCAACGGTGGCTGACGAGTACCCAGGCTGGGAGCCAGCTGAGGACGAGCCGACGGCCGAGGAGGTGCTGCCGACCTATTCGACGCAGCTTCCGCCCGCCCCGGCACCTGCGCCCGCCCCGACATCACCCGAGCGGGGTGGGCTCCCGAACAGGAGCTGGTTGTGGGCCGCCCTCGTCGGCGGCCTCGTCGGGGCCCTGGTCGCCGGGGGCCTCGTCGCCGCCTTCGGGCGCAAGACCACACGCACGGTCACCAACTTCGGGTCGAACACCAGCAAGCTGGTGACGAGCGACGTGCAGAGCGTCCTGGCCAAAGTCGAACCCGGAGTCGTGAACATCCAGACCCAGGGCTTCAGCCAGAACGAGTTCTTCCAGCCCGAACCGACGCAGGGGGCGGGGACGGGGATGGTCATCACCCCCGACGGCGACGTGCTCACCAACGCCCATGTGATCGCGGGCGCCAGCAACATCAAGGTGACGCTGAGCACCGACAACTCCACGCATGACGCCGTGCTCCTCGGCAGCGACCCCAGCGCCGACGTGGCCGTCATCAAGATCCAAGGCGTGAGCAATTTGAAGACCGTGACGCTCGGCCGGTCGTCGGTGATGCGCGTCGGCGACGACGTGGTGGCCATCGGCAACGCCCTCGCCCTCCCCGGCGGGCCCACCGTCACCCACGGCATCGTGTCCGCCGTCGACCGCACGATCGACGCCGGGAACGAGCGCCTCGAACACCTGATCCAAACCGACGCCGCCATCAATCCCGGCAACTCGGGTGGGGCGCTGGTCAACGCCGCCGGCGACGTGATCGGCATGAACACTGCGGTGGCCGGTCAGGCGCAGAACATCGGGTTCGCCATCGCCATCGACACGGTGAAGCCCATCGCCGAAGGCTTGAAGACCGGCAAGGGTTCCGTGAAAGCGACCGGGTTCCTCGGCGTCACGACGGTCACCGTCACCAGCGACATCCAACAGCGCTTCAACTTGTCGGTCTCGAAGGGGGCGCTCGTGCGCGACGTCACCCCGGGGTCGGGCGCCGACAGCGCCGGGCTGCAGACCAATGACGTGATCGTGAAGTTCGGCAATGACGACATCTCGTCGAGCGACGACCTGAGCGCCGCGGTCCGCAAGCACCAGCCGGGCGACAAGGTGGACGTGACCTGGATGCGGGGCAACCAACGTCAGACGGCGTCGGTAACCCTCGGGTCGCGGCCCACGGGAACCGGATAGGAGGCCGGTAGTCTCGGACTCATGTCACAGGCCCCCGAAGAGCTCGAGGCCCCACGCCCACCGCAAGGGCACGTCCGGATCATCTACCTCGGTCCGGTGGCCCCGCACTGGGAAGTGCAGTCCGAGTTCGGCGAGCGCTCGGTGATCGAAGAGTTCCGCCAGCGGGCGCTGGCCCGGCTCCTCCTCCTGCCCCCGCACGACCCGCAGTTCCGGCGCAACCGGGAGCGGGTGGCCCGCGACGCCGAGCGGGAGGCGCTGATCCTCGAGTGGGACCTCGGGATCCCTGACGAGGAAGAGATGACCGAAGCCAGCCAGGAGGACGCGGGCTGACCGACACCCGCGCGGGCCTCCGGGTCCTCGTCACCAACGACGACGGCATCGCCGCGCCCGGGCTGTCGGCGCTTGCTGCGGCGATGGCCGAATTGGGCCACGACGTGGTCGTCGCCGCACCCGCCACCGACCACAGCGGTGCCAGCTCCGCCATCGGGCCCATGGGCGGCCCCGACGGCGTCGAAGTCACGCCGGTCGAGTTGGACGCCGTCCCCGCCGTGCCGGCATTCGCGGTCGATGCCCCGCCCGCCCTCATCGTGATCATCGGGCGCCTGGGCGCCTTTGGCGACCCGCCGGACGTCGTGGTGTCCGGGATCAACCCGGGCCCCAACACGGGCCGGTCCACGCTTCACTCCGGCACGGTCGGCGCCGCGCTCACCGCCGCCAACCTGGGGCTCTCGGGCCTGGCCGTCAGCGTCGGCTTCGGTGAGCACATCCACTTCGACACGGCGGCGACGGTGGCTGCCCGCGCCCTCCCGTGGGTGGCGGCGTCACCGCCGAAGACGATCCTCAACGTCAACGTGCCCAACCTTCCGCTGGCCGAGGTTCGGGGCGTGAAGGCGGCGCGCCTGGCTCCGTTCGGCACCGTGCGCACGACGCTGGGCGAGACGATCGACGGGCGCCTGCAGGTGGAGCTGCGCGAGACAGAAGAAGAGCTCGATCCCGACACCGACACCGCCCTGGTGACGGCCGGCTACGTGGCGGTCACGCCGCTCGTGGGGATCCGGGCTGCGGTCGACGTCGAGCTCGAGGCGGCCGCGGCCGTCGAGGAGGCCCTGGGGCTCAGCCCCGCCGCAAGCTGAAGCTGAAGAGCTTCCTTGACTGCTTCTCGGGCAGGATGTCGTCCTCGCTGCGGTCCCAGTGGCGGGCGCCGGGGGGCAGCGGGGTCGTCGGCGCGGCCGGGGCACCAGCAGCGACCGGCATGGTCGCGGGAGCGACGGCCTCGATCGACGCGGGCGCGCTCGCGACCGGGACGGGCTCGGGGACGTGCGCCGGCTGGGGCGCCGGCGCGGGCGGGGCGAAGACGGGATCGGGCTCGATCCGGCTGGCCGCCGTCAGCTCGGCCGCGGCCGCTCGCTGTGGCGTGATCGGCGGGGCAGGCTCGCCGATGTGCGCCTCGACGGTGTGCGCCTCGACGGTGTGCGCCTCGACGGTGTGCGCCTCGACGGTGTGCTGGTCGGTGACCTGCTCCACGACCTCGTGCTCGTCGGCGGCGTGCTCGTCGGCGGTGTGGGCCCCCCAGACGGACTCGGGGAGCATCACGTCCTCGTCGTCGTCGTCGAGGACCGGCGCCGAGAAGTCGACGAGCTTGCGCGGCTGGAAGGTGACCTCGGGCTCATCGTCGTCGGGGTCGTGGGCCCGGCCCGACGTGGCGACTAGTGCCTCGGAGAGGGCGGCAGCCAGGTCGTCGGGCAGGGGCGGGGGAGGGTCGTCGTCGTCGGTGTCCTTCACGAAGGCGTGCTCGACGGGAGAGGCATCGTCGGCCGGCCCGGGCTTCCACTGGGCGAAGGCGGCGTCGAGGTGGTCGTCGTCCGCCCAATCGGGGACGGCCGGGGCCCGTTCGTCGGCGGCCGGCTCCTTTTCGACGTGGGCCTCGTCCTCGGGGTCCCGGGAGGTGGACGACGGCCCGTCGCCGTAGACGGCGCCCAGCAGGTTCGAAAGGTCCGGCATGTCTGAGAAATCGGCCTGCAAGAGACCTCCCTTGAGCGCTGAGCGATTCGGCGGCGAGCGAGGGTCGCCGCCGTCGCTCGGGTAGCAGCGTCGCCGAAGGCGACACGATTACGAGCCGGAGGCTCATGAAGGCCACCCCTACGATGGGGAGGATGGCCGACACGGCAGGCTCCGAAGGCTGGAGGCCGCTCCGAATGCCGGCCCGGCGGGTGTTCTCCCTCGCCAGCCTGACGGGCGACTCGCCCTTCGCCCGGCTGGCGCTCACGCACGTTCTCGCGGTCGCCGGCGACACCCTCGTCACGATGGCCCTGGCCGGGTCGCTGTTCTTCTCCATCTCGCCCCATGCGGCCCAGAGCCGCGTCGCCCTCTACCTGCTGCTCACGATGGCGCCGTTCGCGGTGGTCGCGCCGCTGCTCGGGCCCGTGCTCGACCGCAGCCGCAGCGGCCGGCGGACCGTCATGGTGGTGTGCCTGGCCGGTCGCACCGTGGCGTGCCTGCTGATGGCCCGTCACCTGCACAGCCTGCTGCTGTTTCCCGAGGCGTTTGTCGTGCTCGTTCTCTCGAAGGCCTACCTGGTGACCAAGGCGGCCCTCGTTCCGGCGACGGTGAGCGACGACCGGGAACTGGTGCGGGCCAACTCACGGCTGGTGGTACTCGGCGTGGTGGCCGGGTTTGTGATCGCCGTTCCCGGCGTGGCAGTCCTCAAGCTCTCGTTTCTGGGCGCCGCGTGGGTGCTGCGGTTCGCCGCGGTCGTGTTCTTGGCGGCCGCGGTCGCGGGCGTGCGCCTGGCGCGCGCGCCGGTCGAGCGCAAGCCGACCCCGACCCCGGCCGAGGCGGCCGAGCTCAAAAGCGCCGGCATCCGGTTGGGCGCGTCAGCGATCGCCGTGCTGCGCGGGTCGGTCGGGTTCCTCACCTTCCTCCTGGCGTTCGCCTTCCGGCGGGCCCACGCCCCCTCGTGGTGGTTCGGGATCGCCATCGGCGCCAGCCTGGCGGGCACGCTGGTCGGCGCGTTGCTCGCGCCTCGAGTACGGCGAATCGTCATCGAGGAGCGGATGCTCACGGCCTCGCTGGTGTGCGTGGCCGCCGCGGCCGCGGTCGGTGCCCGCTTCGGCAATCGCGCAGCCGCATCGGCTTTGGCCGGCGTCGTCGGCTTGGCCGCCAGCGCGGGAAAGCTGGCCTTTGACTCGATGGTGCAGCGAGACGCGCCCGACGCCGCGCAGGGCCGCGCCTTCGCCCGCTTCGAGACGCGCTTTCAGCTGGTGTGGGTGGCGGCCGCCCTGATCCCGGTCGTCATCCCCGTCCCGACCCGCGTTGGAATGATTGCGTTAGCAGCCGCCTGCACCGGCGCGACGATCTTCTATGTCCTCGGCCGGCGCAACTATTCGGCGTCGTCGTCGAACTCGAGTCGGGCCAGGTAGAGGCCGGGCGCGTCGAGCTCGGCCGGCGTCGGCAGCTCGCGCGGTGAGAGCCAGAGGCGGTGTGCGCCCTCGGGGCCGGCCCGCTCGACCACGCCGCGGACGAACGCCGCTCCTCGGTCGTAGTGCTCCTGGCCGAGCTCGAGCCCGAGCAGGCGGCCGACGAAGCGGTCGCCCTCGGTGGCCTCGACCCGGCGCCGCCGCAGCGCCTCGGTGACCATGTCGTAGGACGAGATGAGGCGGCGGCCAACAGTGTCAAGCACGTAGTCGACGTAGCCCGCGACGGGAACGAGGAGCGCTTCGATCTGCACTGAGACGTCGCGCTGGGTCGAGGTCTGGATGGCGCCGAACAGTGTCTCGGGGTTGCCGAGCAGGGACTGAAGGCCGCTGGGATCGCTGAGGTCGAGCTCGCCGAGGCTCCCTTCGAGGGACTCGGGGTTCACCTCGAAGCCCGACACGTATTCGTCCAGGAGCTGGCCGAGCCGGGCCCGCAAGTGGGGCACGCCGAGCAGGGCGTGGTGCACGATCTCGTGCAACAGGATCCAGAGGCGCAGGTCTTCTTCGGGGAGGCTCCACTCGGCGCCGAAGGTGTCGATGTTGGCCGGCACGACGAGGAGTTCGTCGGAGAGCGGCCGGGGGAGCGGCACGTCGTACTGGCCGAGCGTCCGCTGGGCCATGTGGCCGACCATCAGACCCGACTGCATGCCGAGCAGGACCGGCCCGAGCAGCTTGCCGATGCTGCCGAGGAGCTCGGTGCTGGCATCGGGCCCGACGTCGTCGTCGGCGCCGGGAAGCGAGAGGGCGTTGGCGAGGCGCTCCAGCAGCGGCCGGTAGGCCTCCAGGCCCCGCTGGGCCCACTCGCCCCGCCCCACAGGACGCACCTGAAGCACGCCGCCGCCCGGTGCGGAAGGGAGGCCCGTGGCGTTGGCCACGTTGAGCTCGGCCACCCGGGCCAGCTCCTCGAAGCGCATGCGCACGAGCGGGTCGACGTTGGCCTCGGGCTGGCCCTCGGTGGCGAGGAGGAGCGAGATCTGGCGGGCCACGTCCCAGCTCACCGGGCCCTGGTCGCTGAACAGTTTGGCCAGGTCGCCGAAGATCGGGAGCTGCTCGAACGGGTTCCCGGATTGTCCGGGGTCACTCATGAGATGCACTGTAGGTCTGGTGCTGCACGTATCGGTCATCGGTTCGGAGACGCCGTTGGGGCGGGCGGTGGTGAGCCGGCTGGAGGACTCCGGCGCCCGGGTCACCGCCGCCGCAGCCCCGAACGCGGACGCATTCGTCCAGGTCGAGACCGACGGTGTCGCAGACGTGGAGCGGACGCGTGCGCTGCTCCGCGCCGCCGGCGGACGGGCGCGTGTCGTCTACACGTCGAGTGCCATGGTGTACGGGGCGTGGCCCAACAACCCGGTGCCGCTCACCGAGGACGCGCCAATGCGGCCGAACCCGGGTTTCGCGTTTGCCACCGCCAAAGCCGAGAGCGAACGCCTGGCGGTGGAGTGGCGCGAGGCGAGCGCCGATGCGCGCCTCGCCGTGCTGCGCCCCGCGACTGTGCTCGGGAGTGCCGACGACCAGCTCACCCACCTGCTCCGCGACGTGCTGCCCGCGGGAGTGGCAGACCCGATCCCGCCGGTGCAGTACCTGCACGGCGACGATCTGGCCGACGCGGTGGCACTGGCGTGCACGGCCGAGCTCGACGGCGTGTTCAACGTGGCGCCCGACGGGTGGATGTCGGAGGAGGCGGCCAAGGCGCTGACCGCCGGCCCGGTGCGCGTGCGACTGCCGCGGCGGCTGCAGCCGTGGTTGGGCCCCGACGTCCCTGACGATGTGCTGCCGTACCTCCGCCATCCGTGGGTCGTCGCCAACGACAGGCTTCGGGCTCACGGCTGGGCGCCGCGCTACTCGAGTGAGGAGGCGTTCGTGGCGGGCGCCGGCGTGCCCCGCTGGCAGTCGCTCAGCCTGGGCCGGCGCCAAGCCATCGCCCTCGGCGGCGCGGCGGGCGCGGTGGCCGCGGCGGCCGCTGCCGCGGTCGCCGTCTACCGGCGGCAGGCCGGCCGGTCGTAGCCCGCGAGGAGTCGCCTACGGGTTCGGGGGGCGTTCGACGAGGCTGACCGTCATGCGCTTCTGGTCCTTGCCGCGCCGGACGTCGAGGGACACCGTGCTGCCCGGGTTGCGGCCCCGCAGCGCCACCACCAGTGCACCCATGGTCTTCACCGACTGATTGTCCACGGCGACGATCACGTCGCGCACCTGAAGGCCGCCCTTGTCGGCCGGGCTGTCCTTGACCACGCGGCCGACCAGTGCGCCTCCGTCGATCGACATGTCCTTCGCCGTGGTGGGGTCGACGTCGGTGCCCTCGATGCCGAGCCACACGTGCACGACCTTGCCGCCCGCGATGAGCTGGTCGGCCGATGAGCGGGCGACGTCGATGGGTGTGGCGAACCCGAGGCCCTGGGCCCCGTCGCTGGTGGCCACCGCAGTGGTCAGACCGATCACCGCGCCGTTGGCGTCGAGCAGCGCGCCGCCCGAGGATCCGGGCGAGATCGGTGCGTCGGTCTGGATCATGTCGAGGAGCGGAGGGCCGGCGCGGGTGTCGAGGCGGCGGTGCAGGGCGCTGACCACTCCTACCGTCACCGACGGTCCGCCGGCCAGCCCCAGGGGTGACCCGATGGCGATGGCAGGCTGGCCCACACGGAGGTCGGCGGCGCTGCCGAGTGTGGCGACCGGGAACGGACCGCCGTCGATCTTGAGGACGGCGACGTCGTTGTCGGGGTCGGAGCCGATGACCGAGGCGGTGAGCTCACGGCCGCTGTCGATGACAACCTTCACGGCATCGGCGCCGTCGATCACGTGGAAGTTGGTCAGCAGGTGGCCGTCGCTGCGGAACAGCACACCCGACCCGCTGACGTCGCCGTCCTTGCCCTGGACGCGGATCTGGGTGATCGCGGACCGCACGCGCTGGGCAATGTCGACGACGGACTGGCCGCCCGTCGCGCCGGTCGAGACCGTCTGGACGGGCATCTCCTGGCGTTCGATGACCCGCTCCGAGCCGCGCTGGCCCACCCCACCCGCGACCACCACGACCGCAGTCGCGAGAAGCGCCCCGACCATCCCCGAGATCGACGCCACCAGCCAGGTTCGTTCGCCGGCGCTCTGCTTCGACAGCAGCTCCGAGGGGTGGCGCCAAAGGCGATCGTCTGGTGGGGGCGGCGTTCGATACGACGACGGGTCGTCATCGAGCCCGTCTTCGAACTCCATGAAGTGAGCATAACGACGGGGTCCCTCGGCTTTATCGCGGGTCCACCCCCTACGATGAAGACGTGCGGCTCGTCCCTCCGCGTACTGACGACGACTGGGTCGGCCTGAGCGCCGAGCCCATCCCGGTAGGGCGCGCGGTCGCGTGGGCCGAGCGCCCGCACTGCGGCGCGGTCGTGCTGTTCACCGGCACGGTGCGCGACCACGCCGAGGGTCGGCCCGGTGTCTCGGCCCTCGAGTACGAGGCCTACGAGGAAGAGGTGCTCCCGAGGCTGTCCGCCATCGTGGCTGAGGCGCGGCGCCGGTGGGCTGATTTGGGGCGCGTCGCGGTGGTGCACCGCGTGGGCTCGCTCTCGGTCGGCGAGACGTCGGTGCTCATCGTCGTGTCGGCGCCCCACCGGGCCGAGGCGTTCGAAGCGGCCCGCTTCTGCATCGACACCGTCAAGACCACCGTGCCCATATGGAAGCGGGAGACGTGGGAGGGCGGCAGCGACTGGGCCCTGTGCAGCCACCCCGTCGACCAGGTCAGTGAAATTGATGAGGTGGCCGAGGTGAACGAGGTGACGACCTCGTGACGAACCTCGTGTACCTCGGGATCGCAGTCGTGCTCTCGATGCTCGGTTCGTTGGTGCTGTGGCTGCGCCACCGCAAGCCGAGGTCGATGGAGGCGCACATGCAGCAGTTCGCGCGCGAGCTGGATGCGTTGGCGCCCGATCCTGAGTGGAACCGTCGAGGCCACCGCCGCCGGTCGCAACGAGCGGCGCCTCGCAGGGAGCGCCGGCCTGGCTAGGGACCTCGCCATCGACCTGGGCACGGCAAACACGCTGGTGTACGCCAAGGGTCGGGGCATCGTGCTCAACGAGCCGACGGTCATCGCCCTCAACAGCCACACCCACGACGTGCTCGCCATGGGTCAGGAGGCGTGGCACATGATCGGGCGCACGCCGGGCTACATCGTCGCGGTGCGTCCCCTGCGACAGGGCGCCATCACCGACTTCGAGATCACCCAGCGGATGATCCGGTTGCTGTTGCAGCGGGCCGGCTTGTCGCGGTTCCAACGGCCGCGCGTTCTGATCTGCGTCCCGTCGGCCATCACCGAGGTCGAGCGCCGGGCGGTGAAGGAGGCCGCCCGCCAGGCGGGGGCGACGGAGACCCAACTCATCGAGCAGCCCATGGCCGCCGCCATCGGTGCGGGCCTCCCCATCCATGAGCCGCGGGGCAACATGGTCGTCGACATCGGCGGCGGCACGACCGAGACGGCCGTCATCTCCCTCGGCGGCATCGTGGCGTTGCAGGCGATCCGCGTCGGGTCGTTCGACATCGACAATGCCATCCAGGCCTACGTGCGTCGCGAGTACGGCATCGCCATCGGCGAGCGCACGGCCGAAGAGATCAAGCTCGCCATCGGCTCGGCGTTCCCCACCGACAACGAGGTCAAGGCCGAAGTGCGGGGCCGCGACCTGATGAGCGGCCTGCCGAAGACCGTGATCCTCTCCCCCGAGGAGGTGCGGGAGGCGATCGACGAGCAGGTGCGGGCCATCGTCGACTCGGTCGTGCAGTGCCTGGGCGCGTCGCCGCCCGAACTCGCCCAGGACCTCATCATCGAGGGGATCCACTTGGTCGGCGGGGGCGGCATGCTCCGCGGCTTCGACCGCCGCATCGCCGAAGAGACGTCGATCCCCGTCCACCTGGTCGACGCCCCCCTCGAATGCGTCGTCCTCGGCGCCGGCAAATGCCTCGAGGCCTTCGAATCCCTCAAAGTGCTGTTCATGGGCGCCGAGAGGTAGCCCTTCTGCATTCTGAGGGTGGATGTCGGGCCCTGAGGCCCGACATCCACCCTCAGAATGGAGTCAGTCGAGGAGGTCTTCGGCGGCTTGGCGGACCTGCCAGTCGCGGTCGTCGAGGGCAGCGTGCAACGCGGCGTCGACTTCGGGGCCGTCGAAGGCGGCGAGGGCGACGACGGCGCGGCGCCGGACGGCGGGGCGGTCGCCGGCGGCAGCGGTCAGCACGGCGTCGAGGCCGCGCCGGTCGCCGATGGCGCCAAGGGCGGCCACGGCGGCTTCCCGGCACAGGGCGTCGGCGTGCCCGCCCGCCACGCGCACGAGCGCGTCGACTGCGCCGGCCGCCGCCGCCCCTCGCTCGCCGAGCGCCCATGCGCATGCCTCCACGACCGACGGGTCGGTGTCGGCGAGGACGGGTACGAGGTCGACCTCGGCGACCGCGACCGCTTCCTCGCACGCGCGGCGGCGCACGCTCGAGTCGGCATCCGCCAGCGCGCGCTCGACGTCGACGGCGCGCAGCGCGCCGGCGCGAGCCAGCGCTCCCATTGCCGTGGCCCGCACCGCGGGGTCGACGTCGTCGAGCAGGGCGCGCGCCGTGGCCTCGTCGCCCGTGTGTCCGGCGATGGCCGCGTCGCGGCGGCGCCCTCGTTTCATGGCCTCGCGTCGGTACCGTAGGTCTGCTTGGCCTCGCACCGTCTCCGTCGCACTCGCCTGCTGTTCGTCCCCATCTGCCTGGTGCTCCTCGTCGATGCGTTCGCGTGGGCCCAGCGCACCGAGGGGACTGCGCTGGCCGTCGGCGCCCCGCTCGAACGAGCCCAGCTACAGGCGCCCGCGCCGGCGACGGTCACTACGTCCACCCTGCCGGCCGCCGACCCCGGGCCGATCCCCATCCCCACCGACGGCTATGCGGCCGAGCCGATCAAGCTCATCGGCACGATCACCATCCCCAGGATCGGCCTCGCCCACGACCTGTACGACGGCGTCACCCTGCACAACATCGATCGGGGGCCCAGCCACTGGCCGGGGACAGCGATGCCCGGTCAGCCCGGGAACGCGGTCGTCGCCGGCCACCGTGTGACCCACGACCATCCGTTCCTCGACATCGACAAGCTGCGACCCGGCGACCTCGTCATCTTCGACGTCGGTGGCACCCGCTCGACCTACCGGATGACGAGCTCGGAAGTGGTGTCACCGGACGCCGTGTGGATCGCCGACCAGACGCCGACACCGACGGCGACGCTGTATGCCTGTCACCCGCCCCACTCCAAGACCTACCGCTACGTAGTCCATTTGGCCCTTGTCTCCTGAGCAGTTCAAGCCCGGGGACACGTCGGCCGATGCAATGGGGGATGGCACACATGGTCATCTTCCGCCGCCCCGACGGGAAGCCCGGGTATCACCAGGCTGACAGCGTCGAGGACGCGCTCCGGTTCGTGGAGATGCTCCGGAACCAGGAGAAGGTGACCGACGCGCGCATCTTCCGCATGGAAGAGGTGCCGATCGAGATCCGCACCTACTACAAGGTCGAGGTGGCCGGCGAGCAGAACGAGGCGCCCGTCGCCACGCCGCCTGCGCCGGTGCCTGCCGTCGTCGCCAACGCCCTCGCCGACCCGCCGTCGTCGTCCGACATTCCCCTGGACCCGATGCCGGTCGAGGTGGCGGCCGGCCGGGCACGGCGTTTCGGCCGCTGACGCAACTGCCGGAACCGAACGACACTGTCAGGCGTTCAGCGCAACGTGTGCTGCAACGCCAGACTGGCCAGGTACAGGACTGCCCCGATGGCGAGCGCCACGGTGGTGCCGACGGCGGCCAGCAACACCAGCAGGGCCGCACTCGAGCGCGCCCGTGTGAAGAACGTCGCTCCTTGCTCCGGGCCCAGGCGCACGTCGTACGTGCGGTCGCGGACGGTGGTCGCCGCGGCGGCGACGACGCGTTTCGACGCGTCCGGCACTGGAGCTGCACCAGAGGCCGCAGGAACGGGCGGGGCCGAGCGGGGCCGGGCTGACGGCAGCGCCAGCTGGCGCTGCAGGACCTCTGCGGGCGGCGGCCCGCGGAGTACGAGCGACGGGGCAGGCTGACCAGGTGAGGACGCACCGCGAGCGGCCCCGCGGCGGCCACGCACCCGCTCCGTGGCAGGCTGGTCAGAGAACACCAGGAAGAGCACGGCCAGGATCGCCGCGACAACGACCGCGAGGCTGACCATCAACCCGGACACGACCGACGAGATCGTACTGGCCGGCCCCGACGGCGGTGGCGGCGGCGAAGACGATGGCTGGACGCGCCCCGCGCCGCGCCGCCGGCGCTGGTGGCTCGTGCCGCTCATCCTGTTGGGGATCGCAGCCGTCAGCGCCATCTTCATCCGGCTGCCGTACGACACCATCGCCCCTGGCAGTAGCCGCCAGGTCAACGACCTCGTCCTCATCAAGGGCGGCCCCAACTACCCGCCCCGGGGCCAGATCATGGAGACGACGGTCTCGGTGCGCGAGCGGGTGACGCCCTATGAGGTCTTGTTCGGATGGCTGAGCCCGGACATCGACGTCATCTCGGAGAAGAAGGTGCGCGGCAACACCCCGCCCAAGGTGTACGAGCAGCAGAACGTCGTGGCCATGTCGGACTCCAAGAAGGTCGCCGAGGCCGTCGCCCTTGAGCACATCGGCTACCACGTGGTGCAGGGCAACGGCGCCGTGGTGCGCGACGTGCGCCCGAACACGCCGGGTGCCACCATCCTCAAGCCCGGGGACCTGATCGTCGGTGTCGACGGCAAGCCCGTGGGCATCGAGACCCAGGCGGTCGACGCCATCCACGCCCATAAGCCCGGCGACCGGGTGACGCTCTCGGTCGTCCGCGGGAAGGCCGCTCCCCAGCCGCTGCAAGCGACGCTTGCGTCCCAAGGCGGGCAACCGTTCCTCGGCGTCGTGCTGGAGACCTCCGGCCTGCAGTTCAAGCTTCCGTTCGACATCAACATCGACTCCGGCACGGTCGTCGGCCCGTCGGCCGGCGCCGCCTACGGCCTGGAACTGCTCGACCAACTCACGCCCGGCGAGCTGACCGGTGGCGGCAAGGTGGCGGTGACGGGCGAGCTCCACCTCGACGGCACGATCGGTGCGATCGGCGGCGTGGCCCAGAAGGCCGTCACCGTGCGCCGCTCGGGCGCCTCGATCTTCATCGTCCCGAGGGACAACTACAAAGATGCGAAGGCGCACGCCGGGAACCATCTGAAGGTGTACGCCGTGGACAACTTCGACGACGCCCTCCGGATCCTCGGCTCCCTGAAGGGAAGCAACGCCCTCTCCCTGGTGCAGCCAGCTCCCAGCAGCTGAAACTGCGTGGCGCAGTGGTCGGGCGCCGACGTACGGTCAGGACGGGACGAGTGACACAGGGGGGTACCATTCGGTGTACCGAGGGTCAGCGGGGCTGAGGTACCCGATTGTTCACTCCGACGTTCCACTTCACGGGTAGCCACTAGGTGTCCAGCTCAGCTGTTCAGGTCCGATTCGCGGTCGAATTCGCGACCTTCCTGGTTGCTATCGCAGGCGCGGCGCTGGTCGCGCTCCGCCCCGCGCTCATCGGGGCCAGCTCGCGCGCCCGAATCGTCCTTCCCGTCGGGTTCGTCCTCATCGCGGTCGCCGCCTTCCTGCACGGGTCGCTGGTGGTCAGCGGCGACAGCGCCGACAGGTTGATTGCGGCCATCCGCTATGCGGGCATCGTGCTCGTCGCCCTGGGCACGATCCGCTGGGACACCGAGCCCGCGTTCCGCACCATCCTGCTGGGCGGTCTGTTCCTGATGGCGGTCGCTGAGGCCGTCGGCCTGGCCGGCTCCGATACGGCCGCCAGCTATGTGCGCGCCGGCGGCACGCTGTGCGTGGCTGTCGTGCTCTTCACGTCCAGCCGGCGGTCGATCCCGGCACGCATCGTGACGAGCACGGCCGCCACCCTTCTCCTCGTCGTGCTCGCCGTCTCCGTGGCCCTCTCGGCGGTCATCGCCAACAACGTCCGCGACGAGGCACTGCGCACCGTAAAGACGCGCGCCGGGATCGAGAGCGACCAGGTGGACGCCGCCAACCGCCTCGCCATCCGCAGCGCCAACCTTCTTGCCACCGCGGAGCAGAACGCCCACACCGCCCTGGTGAACGATCTGTCGAACAACCCCCGCCCTTCCGAGGTGATCCTCGCCGACCTCCAACAGCTGTCGGGGAATCTGTTCTCCACCGGACCACTCGCGTACCTCACCGACAAGGGGTTCGTCGTGGCGACTTTCCCCCAGCTCGACTCGCGCGCTGCGACGCAACTGTCGGGGTCGGTCCCCGTGCGCGAGGCGCTGCAGGGGGGCGCCTCACAGTTGGCGGCCGAAGTCCTCGGCCGCCAGGCGCTGGCCGTCGGCGTGGCACCGGTGAAGACGACCCGCCTGGTCGGCGTGGTGGTGGCGTCGGTGTTGCTCGACCGCAGCTACCTGGACGGCCGGCGCTTCACCGAGCCCCAGCTGCACCTGGCGGTGGTCAGCCGCGACGGCATCCTGGCGTCGAGCAGCGGGAAGTCGCCGTCCTCCGGCGCCATCCAGAGCATCGTCAACAGAGCACTGCGCGACAACGTCTCGGTGTCGTCCAGCGCCGGCGGCTTCTTCATCGCCGCCCAGCCCAAGGCCGAGCTCGACCGGCCGACGTTCGCGGTGGTGGTCGCCGAGCCCACCACGCTGGTCGACGACACACGAAACTCGTTGTTCCGCACGCTGTTCCTCGTCGCATTGGGTGCCTCGCTCCTTGCCCTGGTCGTGGCGTTGGCGGTCGGCGATCGCATCGGGGTCGGCCTCCGACGGCTGACGGCCGCAGCCGAAGGCATCCAGGGCGGTGACCTCACCGTGCGGTCCGCAGTGCGCAGCGAGGACGAGATCGGCGTGCTCAGCGACACGTTCGACTCGATGGCCACGTCCATCGAATCCTTGGCCGACGAGTTGCGGCAGGCCGCTGACGACGAGGCTCAGCTGCGCAACCGCCTCGAGGCAGTCGTGGCAGGAATGGGCGAGGCGCTCATCGCGGTCGACGTCAACGGGCGCATCACGACGTTCAACCAGGCGGCGGAGGAGCTTGTGGCCCGGCCCGCGACCGCGGCCCTCGGCCGTCCCATCGACAAGGTCGTCAAGCTCAAGGCCGAGGACGGCCACGATTTGTCGAGTCGTCTGCGCAACCCGACCACTGCGCCGTGGAACGAGGCCGGTCACGTCGTGCTGCGGGGTGGCGTCGAGGTGCCGGTGGTGCTGTCGGCGGGTGGGCTCCGTTCGGCGTCGGGCGAACTGGCCGGCGGCGTGTTCCTGCTGCGCGACATGCGGCGCGAGCGCGAGGTCGAGCGCATGAAGACCGAGTTCCTGTCGAACATCAGCCACGAGCTACGGACGCCGTTGACGCCGATCAAGGGCTACGCCGAGATGCTCCGCAGGCGCGACGTGCCGCGCGCCCAGGCCCGCGAGTTCCTCAACGGCATCGTCGACTCCACCGATCGTCTCGAGCGCGTCGTCGACCTGCTCGTGTCGTTCGCCGCCTTCGAGGCCGGACGGCTGCGGCTGCGGGCCGAGCCCCTCAAGGTGCGCGAGCTGCTCGACGGGCTGGTGGAGCGGTGGCAGGAGAAGCTCGACCCGTCGCACCCGCTCACCAAGCGTGTGGCGCGGAACCTCCCCGAGGTGCTCGGCGACAAGCGGCTCCTGGAGCGCTCCCTCGATGAGCTCCTCGACAACGCCGTCAAGTACTCGCCCGCCGGGGGCCGCGTGTCGCTGACGGCGAAGCTCTCCGACAACGGGGCCGGGCCGTCGGTCGAGATCTCGGTGACCGACCACGGCATCGGTATTCCCGAAGACCGCCTCGACTCGGTGTTCGACGACTTCGCGCAGGCCGACGCCTCGGCGACGCGCGAGTTCGGCGGTCTCGGGCTCGGGTTGTCGTTCGTGCGCCGGATCGTGCTGGCCCACGACGGCGACCTGGTGTGCGAGTCCAAACCGGGCAAAGGCTCGACGTTCTCAATCGTGCTTCCCGTTATGCCGAAAACGAGGAAGAAGCGGAAATGAGACGGTTCAGTGCGCTCGTCGCGGTTGTCGCATCCGTCGGGGCCCTCGGTTCGGGGCTGGTCGGCTGCTCGAGTCGCGCCCTCGGGCCGGGCGAGGCGAGGCTGACGGTCGCGTCGGGCCGGGCGCAGGTGGCGGCCACCGGCGAAAACTGGCACAACGCCCATAGCGACCAGCGTCTGCGTCGCAACGACCGAGTGCGCGTGTTGCAGGGACTGACCGAAGTGCACTTCTCGTCAGAGCGCACGGTCGAGCTTCGGTCCGGCGGTGAGCTGCAAGTGCTGCCCCAGCCGGCGCTGATGAAGGGCGACGTACTCGCCACTGCCAAGGCCACGCCGCTCACGGTGACGGCCGGCAACGCCGATGCTCGCGTCCGCGACGGGGCGGCCCACGTGAGCCGGGCTCTCGGCGTCACCGCCGCGTCCTACGCCGGCGACCTGACGGTCACGTCCGCCGGCCGGGATCTCACCGTCCCTGCCCTCCGCCAAGCGGGCATCCCGGGTCCCGGGCTCGTGCCGCCCACACCCAGCCCCCTCGACTACCGCGCCGACAATCCGTGGGACCGCCGTTATCTCGGTGACGCCATCGATCTGGGCGACGAGTTGCAAGCGCGAAGCCAAGGCTTCACCGCCCAACTCGCCCCCGGCGAGGGCCACACCGCCGGGTTCTACCGCCAGCTGCTGCCCGCCCTCGAAAGCCAGCCGGCGTTCACGCAGGCCCTGCTCGCCCCTGACATGGCGCCTGGCGAGACGCTGGTGGGCGCCGCCATCACCGTGCAGGGCCACAACGGCAACTTCCTCGACCGGTGGCAGGCCGTGTTCGCCTTCCACGACCAAGGGGCCCGGTGGGGTCTGGTTGCCCTCGATCAGCACGTGACGCGCGGGCCGCTTCTCGGCGAGGTCGACGACGCCCTCGGCCGCCGTTCGGTCGGCACCACCGCCGCCGCGGCCCCCGTGGGTGGTGCAACCTCGGCGCCGGCGCTGCTCCCGTCGCCCTCGGCCGCGCCCGCCGCGAACGCACCGGCCACCGGTGGCGCCGGCAACGCGCCGACCAACGGAGGGGGCAGCTCGGGCGGCGGCGGCAAGGGTGGCGCGCCGCCGAGCACGACGCCGCCACCTGGCCAGGGACTGCTGCCGCCGCTGCTCCCGAACCCGTCGCCCTCGCCGACCACGACCGTCCCCCCGTCGAACCCCGTCGGGGGTCTGCTCCAGGGTGTCGGCAACGTCGTCGGCGGCCTCCTCGGCGGTCTGCTGGGCGGCGGCCGCTGACCAGTACCGTTGGGCCCGTGAATGTCGGCCGCGTCCTCGTCGTCGACGACGAGGACGACATCCGGGAGCTGTGCCGGGTCAACCTCGAGTTCGAGGGCTTCCAGGTCTTCGACGCACCCAACGGTCCGGCCGGCCTCGAGCTGGCGGCGCGCGAACGGCCCGACGTGATCTTCCTCGATCTGATGATGCCGGAGATGGACGGCTGGGAAGTGCTCCGCCGGCTGAAGGAGGACGAAGCCACCGCCCGTACCCCGGTGGTGTTGTTGACGGCGCGTACCGGTGAGGACGACCAGATGCGTGGCTGGCAGGAGGGGATCCTCGAGTACGTGTCCAAGCCGTTCAACCCGCTCTCCCTCGTCGAGTGGGCCAAGCGGGCCATGGAGCCCCGCGATCCACAAGACGAAGACGAGCGCCGCCGCCGCATCCTCGATCAGCTGCGGCTTATCCAAGACCTACGCGACCCCTAGCGCTGGCGATCGCCGTTGTGAGCTGGTCGGGCTTCTAGGCTGAGCGGGTCATGGCGGACGATCGCATCGTCATCTCGTCCGAGGCCGGCGTCACACCGGACGAGACCACCCGGCGCTCGTTTCCGGTCGTCTTCCGGGGCTACGACCAGGACCAGGTCCGGCGCTTCCTCAAGAAGGTCGGCGAGGAGTTGGCCGCTGGTCGTCTGCGCGAGCAGGAGCTGCGCAAGGCGCTCGACGAGGCGCGCAGCACCCTGGCCCACCCCGAGCTCGACGAGGCCACCCTCACTGCCGCGCTCGGTGAGGAGACCACCCGCATCCTGCGCAGTGCGCGGGAGGCGGCGGCCGACATGCGCACCAAGGCCGAGGAGCGCGTGGCGCGCATGGTGCAGGAGGCCGACGAGCAAGGCGCCCGCCTGCGCCTGGAAGCCGAGAACGTGCTCGCCCGACGGGTCGAGGAGGCCGACGAGGCGGCGGGCAACATCCGGGCGGCAGCCGAGGCCGACGCCCGGGCCGTACACGACCGGGTGCAGGTCGAGCTCGACGCCGCCAAGGCGCGTGGCAAGGAGATGATCGCCGAGGCCCACGCCGTACGCGAGCGGATCATCGGCGACCTGGCTCGTCGCCGGCGCGCTGCCCAGATCCAGATCGAGCAGCTGCTGGCGGGCCGCGATCGACTACTCGACACCTACGAGTCCGTGCGCGGCACGCTCGACGCAATCACCGGGGAGCTGGCGCGGGCCGAGGACGACGCCCGCAGCGCAGCCGAGGCCGCCCACCGCCGCGTTGTCTCCACGCCCCCCGATGACTCCGATCTGGCGGCGCTGGCCGCAGCCGGGGCCGAGGAAGTGGTGGCCGAGGAGGCGCTGCCGGCGCCCGCGCCCGCGCCCGAAATCGAACCGGCGCCACCGGAGCCCGACGCCTGGGCGCTGCCGGAGCCACCGGTGACCGCCGCGCCGTCGGTGTCGGTGGGCGAGCCGCCTCCGCCGCCGCCACAAGCTGAGCCCGCCGAAGCGCCCCGTCCATCGCTCGTCCAGCTGCAGCCCTTCGACGAGGAGGAGGGCGTCCGCATCATCGGGCCGGCCCCGCGGGACGCGGCGCCAGCGGAACCCGAGCCCGAGCCCGTGGCCCCCGCCCCGGAAGCGCACGCGCCGGAGACGCACCCCGAGGTCGACGACCTGTTCGCCCGCCTGCGGGCCGAACGCCAGGGCGCCGTCATCAAGGCGCAGAAGGTGCTGGCCCAAGACGAGCAGGCGGCGGCGCCCGCTGACGCCGATGCCGGCGAGCCCGAGTCCGTCGACGAAGTCGTCGGCGAGGAGGCGGCAGGGGCCGACGCCGACCGCGCCCTGCTCGAGCGGCGAGACGAGTGCCTCGAGCCCGTGGCCCACGACCTCGTTCGCCGCCTGAAGCGAGTGCTGCAGGACGAGCAGAACGAGATCCTCGACCGCCTGCGACAGAGCAGGGGCCGGGCGCGGGCCGAGGACGCACTGCCCTCCGCCGCCGATCAGGCGGGCCGGTACCGAGACGCAGCCGTCGATCCTCTCGCCGAGGCGGCCCGCACCGGTGCGTCTTTCGGCGGGGGCACTGCTTCCGTCGACGCGCCCGCTCAAGAGTGGGCCCAGGCGCTCGCCGACGAGCTCGTCACGGGGTTGCGTGAGCGCGTCTCGCGGTCGCTGGCCGCCGTCGGCGAGGCAGCCGACGGCAACGACGCGGCCGACAGCCTGGGCGCCGCCTACCGCCAGTGGAAGACCGAGCGCGTCGAGCAGATCGCCCGCCACCACCTGGCCGTCGCCTTCAACGGAGGTGTCCTCGCCGGAGCGCCCGACGGGTCCGAGCTCCGTTGGGTTTTCGGAGATGCCGGACCGTGCCCGGACTGCGACGACAACGCCCTGGCCGGGCCCACTCCCAAAGGCGATGCCTACCCCACCGGCCAGCAGCATCCGCCGGCCCACGCCGGGTGCGGATGCCTACTCGTCGCCGTCACGAACTGACTCTTTGCGGTTGACCGGTTGAGCGCCGTGGCAGCCATCTAGGCTCGAACTGTGCGCTCAGCCGACGTGCCGCGAGCACGGCGAGTCCGCACCACCCGTGGCCGTGTGGGCCTGCTGGTGGCCGCGGTCGTCATCTTCATCCTGATCATCTCGCTGCGCGGGATCGCCGGGTTCTATACCGACTACCTCTGGTTCCAGGAGCTCCACCTCACGGGCGTCTGGCGCGGCGTGCTCGGGGCGAAGGTGGGCTTGGCGGTGCTGTTCACCGTCCTCTTCTTCGTGCTGATGTGGGTGAACCTCGCGATCGCCGACCGCATCGCGCCCGCCTTCCGGCCCATGGGCCCCGAAGAGGAACTGGTCGAGCGCTACCACCAGGTCGTCGGTCCCCGTGCGGTCCTCGTGCGCACGGCCGTTTCGGCCCTGTTCGCCCTCATCGCCGGGCCCAGCGTCGCCAGCCACTGGAACCAGTGGATCCTGTTCACCCACCACGTGCCGTTCGGCGTCAAGGACCCGCAGTTCCACAAGGACGTCGGCTTCTTCGTGTTCCAGCTGCCGTTCCTGAAGTTCCTCGTCGACTGGCTGTTCGCGTCGACGATCATCATCCTGATCGTCACCGCCGTCGCCCACTACCTCAACGGCGGCATCCGGGTACAGGCCCTCCAGAAGGTGACGCCGCAGGTCAAGGCCCACCTTTCGGTGCTGCTCGGCTTCCTCGCTCTACTCAAGGCCGCCGGCTACTTCCTGCAGCGCTACGAGCTCGTGTTCTCGACGAGAGGCGTGGTGCAGGGGGCGAGCTACACCGACGTCAAGGCCCAGCTGCCGGCGCTGCAGCTGCTGATCTTCATCTCCCTGTTCGCCTTCGTCCTGCTCATCTACAACATCTGGCGGCGGGGGTGGGCACTGCCGATCATCGCCGTGGGCCTGTGGGCGTTCGTCTCGATCATCATCGGCGCCGCCTACCCGGCGTTCATCCAGCAGTTCCGGGTCAGCCCCACCGAGTCGAAGAAGGAGCGGCCCTACATCGCCCGCAACATCACGGCGACGCGTGCCGCGTTCAACCTGAGCAACGTCCAGATAAACCCGTTCAACTTCAACACCAATCTGACCGGCAGCGACCTGGTGGCCAACGCCCAGACGATCAGGAACGTCCGGCTCTGGGATCCGAAAGTCCTGCAGACGACGTACCAGCAGTTGCAGGAGATCCGGGGCTTCTACCGCTTCAACGACGTGGACGTCGACCGGTACATGATCGACAACATCGAGACGCAGGTCGAGCTGTCGGCCCGCGATCTCAATTCCGGCGGCGTCCCGTCACCGTCGTGGGTCAACACCCACCTCGTCTACACCCACGGCTACGGCGCCGTACTGTCACCGGCCAATGCTGTCACCAGTGGGGGCGATCCCCAGCTCCTACTCAAGGACCTGCCGCCAGCAGCGACTGGTGGCGCCCCGCCGCTGAACAACAAGCCAGGTCTGTATTACGGCGAGAATCTGGGCGGCTACTCGATCGTGCGCACCGCCCAGAAGGAGATCGACTTCACCGAGGCCAACGGCACCAACCACCAGAGCACGTATGCCGGTACCGGTGGCGTGCAGCTCAATTCGTGGATCAGGCGGGCGGCACTGTCGCTGCGGTTCGGCGACTTCAACCCGCTGATCTCGGGATTCATCAACGGGAACTCCCGGGCGATCTACATCCGAGACGTCCGTGACCGAGTGCAGAAGGCCGCGCCGTTCCTCAAGTACGACGGCGATCCCTACCCCGTGATCCTCAACGGGAAGCTGTACTGGATCCAGGACGCGTACACCACCACCAACAACTATCCGTACGCGCAGAAGGCCAACACCGAGCGGGTGGCGGGCAGCAGCGGGCTTAACACGTCGTTCAACTACGTCCGCAACTCGGTCAAGGCCGTGACCGACGCCTACAACGGCACGGTGACGTTCTACGTGGTCGACAACAAGGACCCGATGGTGAAGGCCTACGAGAAGGCCTTCCCGAAGCTGTTCACCGACGGATCCCAGATGAGCCCCGAGCTGCGAGCCCACCTGCGCTACCCCGAGGACCTGTTCCGGGTGCAGACCAACATGTTCGGCCTGTACCACATCACCGATCCGGCGGCCTTCTACAACAAGTCCGACGCGTGGGACATCAGCCAGGATCCCGGCTCGGGTCAGGTCGGTGCCGGCGGCGCCATCACCCAGACGACCAACGCCCAGGGCGTCGTGACCTCGAGCCGTGAGGCGCGGATGGACCCCTACTACCTGCTCATGAAGCTGCCCAACGAGCAGACCGAGAGCTTCATGATCCTGCAGCCGTTCGTTCCGGTATCCCAGAGCGACCAGCGCAAGAACCTGTCAGCGTTCATGATCGCCAAGAGCGATCCCAACGACTACGGGAAGATGGAGACATTCGTGATGCCAGGCGACGTCTCGGTGGACGGTCCCGCCCTGGCCGACGCCAAGATCAACCAGGACACGACGATCTCGTCGCAGATCACACTTCTCAACACGGCCGGGTCGAAGGTGCTGCTGGGCAACATGCTCGTGGTTCCCGTCAATCAGTCGTTGCTCTACATACGCCCGCTCTACGTCCAGGCCGTGAACACGCCTCAGCCCCAGTTCAAGAAGGCCATCGTCGTGTACGGCGGCCAGGCGGTCATGCAGAACACCCTGAAGGACGCGCTCGCGTCCATCTTCGGCGCCGCGCCCCCGACCCAGGAGCAGGCCGCCGGCCAGACGCCGCCCCCGACGCCCAGCGCGCCCACCCCAACACCGACCCCGACCGGTCCGCCGCCCAACATCAAGGCGTTGCTGGACCAGGCGGCCGCCGCCTTCAACGACGCCCAGGACGCCCTGAAGGCCGGCGACCTGGGTCGCTACCAGGCCGACGTCCAGAAGGGCGCCGACCTCGTCCGCCAGGCCCAGCAACAGTCGGCCGGCACGACAGGCTCCAGCCCGGCCCCGTCCCAGCCCCAGACCACGCCGACGACCACAGCCTCGGCCTGACCCGAGTGGTTGGCGCGCGCCCGCGCGCTGGTCATTTCCCGTTCTGGGGATGAGAACCGACGTTCTCCGTCGATTCTCATCACGAGAACGGGGGCCGATCAGGCGCTGGCGGCCCAGTCCTGCGGCGTCGTGTCGAGGGCGTCGGACAGGTCGGCGATGCTCTCGGCGAGCGTGCGCAGCCGGCTCTCCTTCACCGCCGACGCCGCCACCCGGTCCTCGATCTCGGCCCGCAGCTCGACGGTGACGCGAGCGAGCTCGGCTGCCACCTTGGCCGAGTGCATCCGCACCTCGAGCAGATCCTCCTGCGTTGGCGCACGCAGCGTGGTGTCCTCCAGCTGGCGCTCCAGGCGCAGGATGCGCCCGTCCAGCTGCTCGGCGTGGGACGCAATGGCGACCAACGCCCGCTCGACCCTCGGGGCCAGCACCACCGCAGTCGACGTGGACGCGGCCGGACGACGTCTCCTCCAACGCATGCGCGGAGGGTAACGGTCCCCTTCTGGCGACTGGTGGACCCGCGATAACATCGTCCCCACGCCGCGGGGTGGAGCAGTCTGGTAGCTCGTCGGGCTCATAACCCGAAGGTCGTGGGTTCAAATCCCACCCCCGCCACCAACGAGACGCAGCAGAAGGGCCGGTGCGATGCACCGGCCCTTTTTGCTGTCCAGGTGCCGGGATACGAAATTAGTTAGTTGACACTTACGTAAGATCTGACTTACAGTAGGTCGTGTGGATGCGGCGCTCAAGGCTTTGGCCGAACCCCGGAGACGGGCGATCCTGCGGCTGGTGTGGTCGCAGGAGCTACCGGCAACTGATATCGCCGACCGGTTCGCCGACGTCACCCGGCCGGCGATCTCCCAGCACCTGGCGGTGCTCAAGGACGCCGAGCTGGTGACCGAGCGGCGTGACGGCACCCGCCGGCTGTACCGGGCGAACACCGACACCATGGCCGAGCTGCGCGCCTTCCTCGATGACTACTGGACATCCGGCCTCGAGCGCCTGCGCGACGCGGCCGAGGCTGCCGAAACCCGCAAGCGACAGACGAAGAAAGGCAGGAAGTGATGGCCGAGCTCGTTCGCGAGATCATGATCGACGCCACGCCGGAGACCATCTGGCCGTTCCTCACCGACCCAGCCCGGCACGTCGAGTGGTTGGGCACCGTCGCCGAGATCGACCCGAGACCTGGCGGCGTCTATCGCGTGCTCGTCCAGGGCGAGAACCAGTCGGTCGGTGAGTATCTCGAGGTCGTGCCCAACGAGAAGGTCGCCTTCACGTTCGGATGGGCCAAGGAGGGCAACCCCATCAAGCCGGGGTCCACGACCGTCGAGATCACGCTCCATCCCGAAGGCGACAAGACGCTGGTGCGTCTCGTGCACCGTGGCCTGCCCGACGACGCCGTCAGCGACCACACCCGCGGCTGGGACCACTACCTCGGCCGGCTCGGCGTGGCAGCGACCGGTGGGAACGCCGGCCCCGACACGGCCCCAGATGAGGAGAACCGATGACGCAGCACAGCACCGGAACCCGTGATCAGTGGCTCGACGCGCGAGTCGAGCTCCTGAAGGCCGAGAAGGAGTTGACCCGCCTCGGCGACGACCTCGCCCGCCGGCGGCAGGAGCTGCCGTGGGTCCGGGTCGACAAGGAGTACGTCTTTGACACCGAGGACGGCGAGGCGAAGCTGGCGGACCTGTTCCGCGGCCGTTCGCAGCTGATCGTCTACCACTTCATGTACGGCCCCGACTGGGACGAAGGCTGCCCGAGCTGCTCGGGCGTCGCCGACGGTTTCGACGAGACGCACCTGCATCTTCAGAACCACGACGTCGCCTTCACCGCCGTCTCTCGTGCGCCGCTCGAGAAGCTGCTCGCGTACCGGGAGCGGATGGGATGGAGCTTCCCGTGGGCGTCGTCGGCACGGAGCGACTTCAATTTCGACTTCAACGTGTCGTTCACCGAAGACTCGGTGGCGACCGGCCGCCAGAGCTACAACTTCAAGGAGCTCGACGGCTGGCAGCTCGACCCGAAGGAGCTGCCGTACGAAGGGCCGGGCATGAGCGCGTTCACGATTGAGGACGGCGTCGTCTTCCACACGTACTCCGCGTACTCGCGGGGCGTCGATGGCCTCTGGAACATGTGGCAGTGGCTCGACCGTGCACCGCTCGGTCGCAACGAGGGCGACTACGCCTGGTTCCGTCGCCACGATCAGTACGACGCGAGCTACCGATGATCGTCGCCCACATCGCCGGTGTGCCGTTCGAGGAGTGGCTGGCGCCGCTGGCGGTGACCGGCGGCGGCATGGTCTACGCGCTGCTCGCTACCAAGCGCCCCCGACTTCTGCGGTGGCGCCGCCCCCATAGCTGAGACGCGGCGCTTTTGCTGAGTTCTGTGCGCTCACCACACAGAACTCAGCAATAGCAGTGGTGTCCTGCCGCCGGGATCAGATCCCGAAGAAGTTCCGCAGCCCGCCGACGGGGTCGTCGACCGGATGGTCCGTGTCGACGGGAGCCCCCGGACCTGTGAACGCGGCGTTGCCGAGCACGAGGTTGGCGCTCGGCCCGCCGTGGCTGTGCATCCAGTTGAGCTCGTGGTTCAGATCGCTCACGTTGTTCTGCACGCCACCCGGGACGCCGACCGAGAGCGTGCTCAGGTCGCCGAGGGCGTTGCCGTTGGCGTCGAGGAACGCGCTGCCCGAGTCACCAGGGATCCCCGGGGTGACGGTGGTGACGATGTGGGTCCAGCCGCCGCCGTCGTCGCCCTGGCTGATGCCGAGCTTCGGGCTCAGCGCCGTGATGCCGAGGCGGATGATTGAGTTGCCGTACGAGTAGACGAAGTCGCCCGACGTCGTGCCGGTGGTGTTGAGGCCGACTGGGCCGCCCCAATGGGGGATGTTGGCGCTGACCTGACCGATGTCGGCCGGGTCGATCTTGACGAGCGCCAGGTCGTTGTAGGCGCACGTGTTGGCATCGGTCTCGTGGGCCGCCTGCATGGCGATCCAGGAGTTGTAAGCCAGCGTGCCGGGATGGTTGGCGCCGAGGATCACGACCGGCGTGCCGAGCGGGAGCGACTGGGTCGAGCAGCCGTCGGTCTGGGTGTTCGATCCGGTGCTCGAGCAGTGCGCGGCCTGACCGATGTAGGTGCTCGAGCCGTCGCTGAAGATGAAGTTCGCGGTGCACTGCCCGCCGTTGGTGTAGGTCTGGTCACCGGGATGGATCCCGTTCGTCGCTGCCGTGGCCGACGGTGCGGCGGAGATGAATGACAAGGCGACGATGACGGCGACACCCAATCCGAGTCGTTTCATGGCTCAACTTTCGACGGCGACAATTCCCTTACCTGCCGGATTGTACCGATCCGTTCCAAACTTGACCGCGCGGTCAAGTGTTGGGTGAACTGCCCCCCGATGACGACGATCGACCTCGACGCCCTCAAGCAGAAATACGCGGAGGAGCGTGCGAAGCGGCTCCGGCCCGACGGCAACGACCAGTACGTCCAGCTCAAGGACCAGCTGGCGCACTACCTGGACGATCCCTATACGCCCGTGACCGAGCGCGAGCCGAAGACCGACCACGTGACGCTGGCGTTCATCGGCGGTGGGTTCGCCGGCCTCATCACCGGCGCCCGGCTCAAAGAGGCGGGCATCGACGACGTCCGCATCGTGGAGAAGGGTGGGGACTTCGGCGGCACCTGGTATTGGAACCGCTATCCGGGTGCGATGTGTGACACCGCGTCTTTCGTGTACATGCCGCTCCTCGAAGAGACCGGGCACATGCCGACCGAGAAGTACGCGCACGCGCCCGAGATCCTCGAGCACAGTCAGCGCATCGCCAAACACTTCAACCTGTACGACGACGCCCTGCTGCACACCGAAGTCACCGACCTCGAGTGGCGCAGCGAAGACTCGCGCTGGATCGTGCGCACGAACCGGGGCGACGAGTTCACCGCCCAGTTCGTCGCCATGGGCCTCGGTCCGCTCCACGTTCCCAAGCTGCCCGGCATCCCCGGCATCGAGGAGTTCAAGGGTCACTCGTTCCACACCAGCCGGTGGGATTACGACTACACCGGCGGTGACCCGCAGGGCGCACCGATGGGCAAGCTGGCGGACAAGCGGGTGGCGGTCATTGGCACGGGCGCGACCGGGGTGCAATGCATTCCTGAACTGGCCAGAGCGTGCCGCGAGCTCTACGTGTTCCAGCGCACGCCGTCATCGGTCGACGTCCGCGACAACCGTCCGACCGACCCCGAATGGTTCGCAGAGATCGCCACACCGGGGTGGCAGCGCCGCTGGCTCGAGAACTTCACGGCCACTCAGAGCGGGTTCGCGATGCCCGACCAGGACCTCGTGATGGACGGGTGGACGGATCTCGCCCGTCGCATTCGGGAAAAGATCATGTCGTTGCCACCGGACGACTTCACTCCCGACAAGATGCTGGCGGCGTACGAGACGTCGGACTTCGAGAAGATGACGGAGATTCGCGCTCGAGTCGACGCCGTCGTCCACGATCCCGAGACGGCGCAGAACCTCAAGGCCTGGTACCGCCAGCTGTGCAAGCGGCCCTGCTTCCACGACGAGTACCTGCAGGCCTTCAACGAGCCTGGGGTCCGCCTCGTCGACACCGGCGGCAAGGGCGTCGAGCGCATCACCGAGCACAGCGTGGTCGTGGACGGCGTCGAGTACGAGGTCGACTGCATCATCTACGCCTCGGGGTTCGAGGTGGGCACGCCCTTTACGCGGCGCGCCGGCTACGACATCACGGGCCGTGACGGCGTGACGCTCTCGGAATGCTGGGCCGAGGGCATGGTGACGAAGCACGGCACCCATGTGCACGGGTTCCCCAATGCGTTCATCGTGCAGGTCGCGCAGGGCGCCAACCTCATTTCGAACGTGCCGCACAACTTCACCGAGGCCGGCCTGACGATCGCCATGATCGTCAAGCACACGCTCGACGGTGGCTACCGCGAAGTGGAGGTGACGCAGCAGGGCCAGGACAAGTGGATGGAGTTGCTCTACTCAGGACCGCAGCTCGGCGCCATCGGATCCACTGACTGCACGCCCGGCTACTACAACAACGAAGGCCAGGGCCACAGCATCGACTGGTTCCTCGGCTACCCGGGCGGCGCCATGGCGTACTTCCAGTACCTCGACCAGTGGCGCAGCAAAGGCGACTTCGCGGGCCTCGAGTTCCGGTAGACGCTCCGTCAGAAACCGGTCACTAGGTGGCCAGTTCTGGATGCGATGATGCTGTCATGGCGAACGAGCGCGATGACCTGGTGGCGACCCTCGACAAGCACCGCGGCTTCCTCCGGCACACGGTCGCGGGGCTCACTGACGAGCAGGCCGCCCAGCGGACGACGGTGAGCGAGCTGTGCCTGGGCGGGCTGATCAAGCACGTCGCGGCCGTCGAGGAGCAGTGGGCGGCGTTCATCAACGAGGGACCGTCGGCCTTCGCGCCGATGGATGCCGGCGCCTACGCGGTACACGCCGCGACCTTCCGGATGCAGCCAGGGGAGACGCTGGCCTCGGTCGTTGAGCACTACGACGACGTGGCGGCCCGCACCGACGAGCTCGTGCGGACGCTGCCGACCCTCGACGTCGATCACCCGCTCCCTGAGGCACCGTGGTTCGAGCAGGGTGCCCGGTGGTCGGCGCGCCGAGCGTTCCTGCACATTCTGGCCGAGACGGCCCAGCACGCGGGCCACGCCGACATCCTGCGCGAGGCCGTCGACGGTCAGAAGACGATGGGATGACGGGCGGTCGTCAGCTCGACCGCAGCGCCTCGATCCGAGCCTGCCACTGGCTGATCGCGGCCTCGTCGTCGAGGTCGAACACGGCTGTCATCGTCGCCGTCTGACTCCCGGTGGCGACAAGGGTGCCGTCCTCGGTCCACGCCGTGAGCGAGCCGTGCCCGTATCCCAGCGAGGCGACCTCGCCCCGGAGGTCGAGCAGCACCCACTCGGCGGGGGGGACGGCGGCGAACCGCAGTGCGTTGTCGAGGCTGAACCCGGCGCCGAACTTGCCGGCGGCGCGGGCCACGGCCATCGGCACCATGTCGGCCAGGTACGCGATCCCGGCCCGTGTCAGCGGTGAGCCGTCGGTGCGTCGTGCCCACAGGTACACAGCACCATCAGGATGCTTGCCGACGGGCTCTGCCTCCCGGTACTCCAGATTGCGGATGAATCCCCGGTCGCGCAGGGCCGGCGTTCCTGGCCCGTGCATCAGCGGGGGGCTGTCGTCGGGCGGACTCACCCTTGGCATCGGAAGGTACTGCCCGTCCAGCCCGTCGGGTCGCGGCGTGGCCGTCGCGCCCAACCCGGTGAACACCACCGAGCCGTCGTCGATCCGCGCCACGACCGACAGCTGTGACACCCGCTTGCCCCCTGCCATCGTCTGGGTCTCCCAGTCGATGCGAGCGCCAACGCGCGTCGACGCCACGAACTGGGTGACGACCCAGAGGGCGTCGCGCTGGGACGCGGCCTCCATCGCCATGATGGTCGCGGCCACGCCGGTGCCGCCGTAGAGGGCGCCGTCGAACCGACACAGGCCGAGCGTGAGGTCGAACGAGCCACGGTCGCCCCGCGGTTCGATATCGCACGGGATCAGCTCCAGGTCGGCGGCGTGCGGGTACGCCGCCACATCGTCCTCCCGCTCCACCGCGCTCACTTGATGAGCGGGTCGCGCGGCAGCCCGAGAATGCGTTCGCCGATCTGGTTGCGCTTGATCTCCGACGTGCCGCCTGCGATCGACATGGCCCGATGCATGAGCACGAGCATGCCGCCCATGGCCGCCGGACCCTCCATGAACACGGCGTCGCCGCCGTTCAGCTCGGTCAGGATGGCGGTGGCTTCGTGTCCGAGCTCGGAGAGCACCAGCTTGGTGATCGCACCCTCGGGGCCGGGCCCCGCGCCGGTCACGGCCCGGTTGGCGCTGCGCAGGTTGAGGAGGCCCATGGCCGCGTGGCCGGCGATGTAGCGCCCGATGCGCGAGGCGCCGCCGTCGAGGCGGTCGGGGTGGGCGTCGAACATCGGAATCAGGGTGGCCGCGTTCACCGACATGCCACCGCCCCCGTCGCCGCTGCCGATGCTCACGCTCTCGTTGCCGAGCGTGGCGCGGGCGACCGTCCAGCCGCCATCGACGGGGCCGACAACGTCGTCGTCGGGGACGAACACGTCGTTGAAGAACACCTCGTTGAACTCCGACCCGCCCGTCGTCATCTTCAACGGCCGCACCTCGACGCCCGGTGCGTGCATGTCGATGGCCACCATGGTGATGCCTTCGTGCTTCGGCACGTCGGGATTGGTGCGGATGGTGGCGAAGCCCATCCCGGCGACGTGTGCCCCCGAGGTCCATACCTTCTGACCGCTGACCAGCCAGCCGCCGTCGACGCGCGTGCCGCGGGTCTTGATGCCGGCCGCGTCCGACCCGGCGTCGGGCTCGCTGAACAGCTGGCACCAGGTGACCTCGCTGCGCATGGCGGGCAGCACCCAGCGGTCGAGCTGATCTTTGTTGCCGTGCTGGATGATCGTGAGGATGTTCCACGCCGTGATGCCGAGCGACAGCTTGCTGACGCCGGCGTCGGCGAACTCCTGCTCGATGACGAGCTGCTCGATCGCACCTGCCTCGCGGCCGTACGGCTTCGGCCAGTGGGGCATCCCGTAGCCGGTCTCGATCAAGCGCTGGCGCTGCTGGTCGGCCGACAGTCCCTGCAGGGACTCCACGAACGCCCGCACCTCGGCCCGGATGGGCTCGGCCTCGGGTGGGAGCTCGACTGCCTTGGTCCGGACCACGCCCTTGCGCGCCAGCGAGGTCACGCTTTCGCCTGCCGTCCGGGCGTCGAGGAGCGCCTTCAACGCGGTGGCACGGCGCATGTAGAGGTGGGCGTCGTGCTCCCAGGTGATGGAGATGCCACCGTGTACCTGGGTGTTGAGGTTGGCGCACAGGTCGGCCGCCGGCCCTGCGAGAGTGGCCGCTACCGCCGCCGCGTACGTGAGCTGGTCACCGCCGCTCGCCGCGGCGCGCGCCGCGTCCCACACCGCGGACGTGGCCAGCTCCGTGGCCACTGCCATGTTTGCGCAGTGGTGCTTCACGGCCTGGTACATGGCGATCGGGCGGCCGAATTGCTCCCGCTGCTTCGCGTATTCGGCGGCCAGCTCCGTGCACTCGCGGGCGACGCCGACGGCCTCGGCCGAGAGGATCACGCGGGCGAGGTCGACGAGGGCCTGGCGTCCTCCGCTCACGACCGTGACCGGGACGTCTTTTAACGTGAGCCGCGCCGACCGCCGGGTGGAGTCGAGGTTGGGCGGCACTACGACGGTGACGCCGTCTCCCCGCTCGACCACGACGACGTCGTCTCCGCAGACCACGAGCAGGACATCGGCCAGCCCGCCGCCGAGCACCGGCGCCGCCGAGCCTGACGCCTTTCCACCGCTGATCGTCACCGTGCTCTGAAGGGCGACCCCGCCGACGCGGCTTCCGTCGGCGAGGCCGGGGAGCAGTGTCTTCTTGAGGGCGTCGTCCCCAGCGGCCAGGAGGAACGCGCTGGCGATCACCGTCGGCACGAACGGCCCGGGCGTCACGGCGCGGCCTAGCTCCTCGACGACGACCACGAGCTCTTCGAGCCCGAAGCCCGAACCGCCGTACTCCTCGGGGAGGTGCAGGCCGAGCCACCCGAGTTCGACGACGTCGGACCACAGCGCGGGCAGCTCCTCGGTCGGCGCCTCGAGCAAGGCGCGTGCCGCGCCACGGGCGTCGCGCTTCCGCAGCAGGTCGGACGCCGTGGCGCCCAGAGAGCGGTGCTCGTCGGTGATGGCGATCGTCATGGTTCGAGTTTCACGGCCCGAAGGGCGTGCCCTCAAATCCCGTCATCACGAACGCCCGGTATCCGACTCGTAACCGATCTGACGGCCAAGGTCGGCGGGCCGGTAGTCCGCGGGGGCGGCGATCTCGACGATCGGATCAGGACGATCGTCGAACTCGAGGCGCAGCGCCACCGAGATGACCGCGTGCATCGTGTACATCATCGTGATGTAGGTGAACTCGAGGATTTCCTCGTCGCCCAAGTGCTGACGCAAGGCGTCGAATACGGCGTCGTCGACCCGGCCGAAGCCGAGCACAAGCGCGTCGGTGTAGGCCAGGAGGGCACGCTCGAGGGGCGAGAACAGGTCCGAGACGCCCCATCCTTTGAGCGCCTCGATCTTGCCCTCGGAGAAGCCGAGCTCCCGGCACGACTTGCAGTGCTGCGAGTACACGAACTGGCTCCCGACCAGCCAGCCGGCCCGCGTCTGGCCCAGCTCGCGCAACTCGGGCGCGATCTTCCGGTCGGGACTGGCGTAGAGCCCGAACCCTCGGCACGCGTGCTCGAGGACGTCGGGTGAATTGGCGAATACGGTCCACCAGTCCCCGGGAGTGCCCGTTGCCGTGCCGGGCTCGGCAACCGGGTCTCGGTCGCCGAACAGGCGCTTGTACATCGACAAGACGATCGGAGCCCGGGCTGCGTCTCGTGGGATTTGCTTGAGTCGTGGCATGGCGCGCTTGTACACGCCCGCGCCGACGGCGTGCTACTTCACTGTTGCGTCAGCGCTTGAAGTAGACGTTCGGGAATCCGTAGTGCGCCGCGCAGTCGTCTGCCGCCTGCTCGTCACGGACGCCGTTCGAGTGGCAGAACTCGTGGGCGATGACGTAGCGCAACGCCGCGTCGTTCGGCCCGATGAGCGCGGCGTTGATGTCCACCGAGCATGGTCCGCACGGCGGCACGGTTGTCGCACCCCACCGTGGATAGTCCGTGACCGGACACCTGAACTCGAAGAGAGGCGCCAGATGGTCACCCGCGGCCTCCACCGCCTGCCGAGCCGCTGTACACCGATCCGACACCGGCGTGGCCGTCGCCGTTCGTTCGGCGGCGATCGGCCGCCGCGGCCGTGGTTGGCTTGACCGAGCGGGCCCATCCTGTACAACGCGCGCTGGCCGCGAGGCTCGTGGAGCGGGTGCTGCTGGGGTCTGAGGCGGGACCGGCGCCGGTGCCGTCACCGAGGCCGGTTGCCCGAGAGCAGCCTTGGCGGCGCTGCGCGCT
>DASZJL010000151.1:0-1921 GCA_035948135.1 Acidimicrobiales bacterium
CCTGCGCGATTGTCTAGATTGGAACTGTCCACGGGGGAGTGAACGGAGTCTGGTCATGAGTCGGCCCGCCGATTTTGCCCCTGGTTCGCCGCGCCGTGAGGCCGACCGTCCGGACGACGTGTCGGCGATCGTCGGGACCGCGATCCTGGGCCGCGCCGACGTGGCCCGCGCCCGGGAGCGCCGGCGCATCACACGCCTGCGCCGGCTCGTGGCCCTCGCCGCCCTCGTCATGGGGTGGATCGTCATCCGAAGCGTCAGCGGGCGCGGCATTCTGCCGTCGCTCCCCTTCCCGCACTGGCTGGGCGGCTCGCTGCCGATCATCTTCATCGTGCTGATGCTCGGCGTCGTCATGCTGGCACCCTTCCTCGGGGCCGGCCGTTCGCCGCACACGCTCGTGCGCCCGGGCGAGACCGCGGTCGGACTGAACGACCTCGTCGGCATCGACGCCATCAAGGCGGAGGTCGTCCGCTCCATCAACCTCTTCCTCGCCCACCAGACGTTCCGCGACACCATGGGTGGCTCGGCCCGACGCGGCGTCCTCTTCGAGGGTCCTCCGGGGACGGGCAAGACCTTCGTGGCGAAGGCCATGGCGAAGGAAGCCAACGTCCCCTTCCTGTTCGTGTCCGCATCAGCGTTCCAGTCGATGTACTACGGGCAGACCAACCGCAAGATCCGCTCCTTCTTCAAGCAACTGCGGAAGCACGCCAACAAGGAGGGCGGCGCCATCGGCTTCATTGAGGAGATCGACGCGATCGGCGCTTCACGGCGAGGCATGAGCGGCAGCGGTGGGACCGAGGGGATCTCGGGCGTGGTCAACGAGTTGCTCGTGCAGCTCCAGTCGTTCGACAGCCCGAGCCGGAGCCAGCGCTTGGCCTGGGCCTGGATCGACCTGCTCAACCGGTACCTCCCCGACGGGTCGAAGTTGCAGAAGCCCAAGGTCGAGCCGGCCAATGTTCTCGTCGTCGGTGCCACGAACCGCAAGGACGACCTCGACCCGGCGCTCATCCGGCCCGGCCGCTTCGACCGCTCGATCTACTTCGGCCTGCCCGGCCGTCGGGCGCGCGGCGAGATCGTCGCCTACTACCTCGGCAAGAAGGCGCACGCCGCCGACCTCGACGAGCACGGCGCGGTTGACACGGTGGCGGGCATGACGTTCGGCTACTCGCCGGCGTCGCTCGAGCGCCTCATGGACGAGTCCCTGGTGATCGCGCTCACCCACGGTCGCTCGGCCATGACCATGGCCGACGTCGCCGAGGCGAAAATGCTGGTGGAGCTCGGGGTCACCGACGAGACCATCTACGCGCCCGACGAGCGTGACCGGGTCGCGACCCACGAGGCCGGCCACGCCACCGTGGCGTACTTCGTGGGCCAGACCCGCCAGCTCGACGTGCTCTCCATCGTCAAGCGGCGTGACTCGCTGGGCCTTCTCCAGCACTCCGACACCGAAGAGCGCTTCACGAAGAGCAGCGAGGAGATGCACGCGCTGCTCCAGATCGCCATGGGCGGGATGGTGGCAGAGGAGCACTGGTTCGACGAGGTGTCGACCGGTCCCGCCTCGGACCTGGCTGCGGCCACCCAGATCGGCGCCCAGATGATCGGTGCCTGCGGCATGGGCAACTCGCTCATCTCCGTGGCGGCGGCGGGCAACGGGTACCTCGAAGGCAACGTCGTCGACAAGGTGCTCGGGGACAAAGACGCCCGCGGCGAGCTCGATGCACTCTTGATGCAGGCCTGCGACGCTGCGAAGGCGATCGTCGAAGAGCACCCGGAGGTCGTCGAAGCCCTGCGCGATCATCTGCTCGAGCGCGACGAGCTCGTCGGGTCCGAGATCACCGACGTCATCGAGGTGGCACTCCAGGAGACGCCCGAGTCGGCGGTGATCACGGAGTTGCCACGGCCGCAGGCAGCCGCGCGGAATTGA
>DASZJL010000152.1:0-8255 GCA_035948135.1 Acidimicrobiales bacterium
CGTCGATGCTGATGCCGAGCTCGTCGCACACCGGCAGCACCTGGGCGGCGAAGGCCTCGTTGAGCTCGACGATGTCGATGTCGGTGATCTTCATGCCCGACTGGGCCAGCACCTTCTTCACGGCCTCGATGGGGCCGACGCCCATGATCTCGGGGGCCAAGCCGGATACGGCGCTGGCGATGATGCGCACCTTGGGCGTGAGGCCGAGCGCGCGCGCCTTCTCGTCCGACATCACGAGCGTCGCCGCCGCGCCGTCGTTGAGAGGGCAGGCGTTACCGGCGGTGACCCGGCCGTCCTCGCGGAACGCGGGCTTGAGCTCGGCCAGCTTCTCCTTGGTGGTGCCGGGCCGGGGCCCGTCGTCCTGGGTGACAGTGCTGCCGTCGGGGAGTGGGTACGGCGTGATCTCGCGGTCGAAGAAGCCGTTCTTCTGGGCCTCGACGGCGCGGTTCTGCGAGATCGCTGCGTACTCGTCCATGCGCTCGCGCGTGACGTTGTACTTGTCAGCGACGTTCTCGGCCGTCAGTCCCATCGGGATGTACATGTGGTTGACGAAGTCGGGGAGGCTCTCGTCGACGAAGCGGGGGTTCATGTCCTCGCGCTTGAAGCCGCGTCCGCCCGTGCGGCTCACGCTCTCGAGTCCGCCGGCGATGTAGGTGTCGCCTTCGCCTGCCTTGATGGCGTGGAACGCCATGCGGATGGTCTGCAGCGACGAGGCGCAGAAGCGGTTGACGCTCGTCCCCGGCACCGTGTCGGGCAGGCCCGCGAGCGCCGCGCAGTTGCGGGCGTGGTTCATGCCCTGCTCGCCGGAGTGGTTGGCCGAGCCCATCATCACGTCCACCACAGACGCCGGGTCGACGGCCGGCACCTTCTCCATCAGGGTCCTGATGATGAAGCCGCCCATGTCGTCGGGGCGGACGTCCTTCAGCGAACCCTTCAGGGCCCGGCCGATCGGCGTGCGGGCGGTCTCGACGATGACGGCTTCGGGCATCGGGGCTCCTTACGCGGGGGCTGGTTCTTCGGTGGGTGTGGGCTTGGGCTTGGGCGGCGGCATCAGGCGGGGCGCCTCGACCGGCGAGTCCTCGGGCCAGCGCTTGCGGCTCACGCGGGAGAGCTTGCGCAGGAGGGCGATGGCGCCGGGGTCGTCGTCGCCGGGACGGCCGATGAGCGAACCGTCCTGCAGCATCTTGACGATGATCTCCCGCCCGATCGGGGTGCGGATGATCGTGAGCGTCCAGTCGTTGTAGGCGCCGATGCCGCCGGTGGAGATGTCGGCGTGCTCGGCCGCGAAGTCGGGGCACATCTTGCAGCCCTCACGCGTCCAGGCGTGGCACTCCTTGAGGTTGACCTCGTGGTAGTCGCCGTTCTTCATCCAGATCTGGAACACGCCCTTGATGTTCATCTTCACCATGTCTTCCTTCTTCAGGCCGTACTTGGCCTCGAAGAGCTCCTTGAAGATGGCGTCGTCGAACGTCTTGGAACAGAGCAGGCCGATGTTGAGGGCGAAGCGCTTGGAAGGCTTGCCCGCCTTGCGCTCGAGCATCACCGGCGGCACCGACGACTGGCAGCTCATGCCCACCAGGGCGAGCTTGGAGGCGCCGTCGGCGACGGCCTTCTCATAGGCAAGCGTGTTGGCCGAGTACGTGTAGCGGCTGCCGGCCGCGGCCAGGATCTCCTCGCGGGTCTTCGCCACGCCGGGGATGGCCTTCCACGTGGAGCCGTCGCCCTCGAGGTAGGAGACGAGGGCGGCGTCGATGTAGCCCCGCTCCATGGCCCAGATGAGGATGGCGCTCACCAGACCGCCGTCCTGGCCCTTCTGGGCGACCTCGGGATCGGCCGCCTTGAGGAGGACGATGTCTTTGGAGATGCCATCGACTTCTTCGGGCTCTCGAACTCGGCCGAAGAGGAAGTTGTCGATCTCGGGCTCCCAGGCCCGGAAGCGGGGACAGGCGCGGGTGCAGTAGGTGCAGCCCTTCTCGCCGTGCCCGCAGTCGCCGGGGCCCAGTTCCTCCTCGATGTGGAACGGCTTGTAGACGCCCTCGCGGTCGTCATAGCTCAACACGTCGTATGGGCAGGCGACCACGCAGCCTGCACAACCCGTGCACAGCCCGGAGGTGACGACTTCGTCGTAGAGGTGCTTCCAATGTGCGGTCCACTTCTCCGCTGTCGCCACGGCATGGGACTCTAGGAGACCGTGCCTGAATTAGTAGAAGTGGAGGAGTACCGGCGCCTCGCCGAACACGCGGCGCTGGGCCGGCCCATCGCCAAGGTCGACGCGCCCGACGCCTGGTATCTCAAGGGCGGTCTCACGGCGCGTGCGGTGAGGAGCGCGCTGAAGGGCCGCTCCTTCACCCACGCCCGCCGCATCGGCAAGCAGATGTATCTGGACACCGATGACGAGGGTCCGGTGCTCGGGCTTCACTTCGGCATGGCCGGGCGCTTGATCGTCGACGGCCGCGCCGCGATCACCGACCTCTGGTTCGCTTCGAACAAGGAGCTGACGAAGTGGGACCGGTTCGTCGTCCACTTCGCCGATGGCGGCGACCTGCGCATGCGGGACTCCCGTCGCCTCGGCGCGGTGACGCTCGACCCCGCGGAGTCCAAGCTCGGTCCTGACGCCCTCACCGTCACGCTTGGTCAGCTCCGCACCGCCCTCGGGAAGTCGAGGGCGCCGTTGAAGACCCGGCTCATGGACCAGCACCGGCTGGCGGGCGTCGGCAACCTGGCGGCCGACGAGGCGCTGTGGCGGGCCGGGCTCAGCCCCCACCGGCCCGCCAACTCGCTGGACGAGCGCGAGGTGCGCCACCTCCAGCGTCACCTCCGCAGGACGATGGAGGATCTGCTCGTTCGCGGCGGCTCCCACCTGGGCGACTTCATGCCCGCCCGGGTCGTCGGCGGGGCCTGCCCCAAGGACGGGACGCCCCTCGTCCACGACTACGTCGGCGGCCGCTCCACCTTCTGGTGCCCGCTCCACCAGACCTGATCCGCAAAGAACGGAGCAGTTAGTTGACCTTGCGTTCGCGGCCTTCCCAGTACTCGGCCCGGAGCTTGAACTTCTGGAGCTTGCCGGTGGCCGTGCGGGCCAGCTCGCTGCGGAACTCGACTGAGGTGGGGCACTTGAAGTGGGCCAGGTCGGCCCGGCAGTGCTCGATGAGCTCGGCCTCGGTGACGTCGGCGCCCTCCTTGAGGACGACGAGGGCCTTCACCGTCTCGCCCCACTTCTCGTCGGGTACGCCGATGACGCACACCTCGGCGACGGCCGGATGGGAGAACAGACGGTCTTCGATCTCGATCGACGACACGTTCTCGCCGCCGGTGATGATGACGTCCTTCTTGCGGTCGGAGATGGTGACGTAGCCCTCGTCGTCGATCGTGCCGCCGTCGCCGGTGTGGAACCAGCCGTCGACGATGGCGGCGGCGGTGGCCTCGGGCTGCTGCCAGTAGCCCTCGAGGACGACGTTGCCGCGGGCCAGGACCTCGCCCTGCTTGTCGACCTCGACCCTGACGCCCAACGCGGGGGCGCCGGCCCGGCCCAGCTTCTGGGCCCGCTCGAGCGGCGACAGCGAGTCGAACTCGGCTCGCCGGCGGTTGATCGTGAGTAGGGGTGCGGTCTCGGTCAGGCCGTAGATCTGGATGAACTCCCAGCCCAGCTCGGTCTCGATGCGCTCGATCGTCTGGGTGGGCGGCGGGGCACCGGCCACGACGATGCGCGTGCGCCCCGCCCCGGGAATCTCGCCATCCCACTGCGACGCGGCGTCGAGCACCATGTTCACCACCGCCGGTGCGCCACAGAGCAACGTGACGCCGTGCTCGTCGATGCGGCGCAGGATCTCGGCGCCGTCGACCTTGCGCAGCACGATGTGCCGGGCGCCGACGCCGGTGAGGGCGTACGGCATGCCCCAGCCGTTGGCGTGGAACATCGGCAACGTGTGCAGGTACACGTCGCGGTCGCTGATCGTGGTGTGCAGCCCGAAGGTCACGGCGTTGATCCAGTTGTTGCGGTGGGTCAGCTGCACGCCCTTGGGGCGAGCCGTGGTGCCGCTCGTGTAATTGATGGTGGCGGTGGCGTTCTCGTCGGGGTCCTCCCACGGCTCGGGCTCTGCACCCGACGGGAACAGCTCGGCGTCGGTCGACGACCCCAGTACGAAGCGGTGCTTGGCGTCGACAGTGGCCAGTGACTCGTCGAGCTCGGAGTCGACCAGCAGCACCGACGCACCTGAGTGCTCGACGATGTAGGAGATCTCGTCGGGCTTGAGCCGGAAGTTGATGGGCACGAGCACGCGGCCGAAACCGCTCACCCCGAAGAACGACACCAGGAAGCGGGCGGCGTTGGGCGACACGATCGCGACCCGCTCGCCGCGCCCCACGCCGAGGCCGTCGAGCGCCGCGGCCTGGGCCCGGGCGCGCTGGTGCAGTTCGTGCCACGTCAGCGAGCCCCACGAACCGCCGGGCGGCGAAGGCTCGTCGATGACGCCGATCCGCTCGCCGTAGATCGCGTCGGCTCGCTGCAGGAAGTCGCCGAGGGTGAGAGGCACGCGCATGACCGCGAACGTACGCCTACCGTTCCCGCAATGAAAGCGGTCACCGTCGTCGACAACAAGATCGAGATCCGCGAGCACCCCGATCCTGCGCCCGCCAAAGGTGAGTTGCTCGTACGGGTGCGCGCCGCGGGGGTGAACAACGCCGACCTCATGCAGGTTCAGGGGCTGTATGACGCGCCACCGGGTAGCCCGCCCGACATCCCCGGCATGGAGCTGGCGGGCGAGGTCGTGGCGATGGGCGACGCCGTCACCGGTTTCGCCGAGGGCGACCGGGTGATGGCGATCGTCGGTGGAGGGGCGCAGGCCGAGCTGGCGCTGGTGCACGAGCGCCTCGCCATGCGGGTCCCCGAGACCGTGCCCTTCCCCGAGGCGGGCGGATTTCCCGAAGTATTCCTGACGGCCCACGACGCCCTTTTCACCCAGGCCCGGGTGACCATCGGCGATCGAGTGCTCGTGCACGGCGCCGCGGGCGGCGTCGGCACGGCCGGTGTCCAGCTCGCGGCGGCCGCGGGTGCCCGCGTGACCGCGTCGGTGCGCAACGACCGCCTGTGGGACGAGGTCGCCCGCCTGGGAGCGGCCGAAGTGGTCGCCCACGACGACTTCGCCGATCGTGGGCCGTACGACGTCATCCTCGAGCTGGTGGGTGCCGTCAACATGGCCCCCAACCTGGCGGCCCTCAACCGGTTGGGACGCATCGTGGTCATCGGCGTCGGCGCGGGCGCGAGGGTGGAGGTCGACCTGTTCGCGGTCATGGCCAAGCGAGCAGTCATCACCGGTTCGACGTTGCGTTCTCGCCCGCTCGAGGACAAGGCGTTGGTGACGCAACGGGCCGAAGCGCACGCCGTTCCCCTCCTCGCCGACGGCGCCGTCCGTGTGCTGATCGAGGAGACCTACCCCTTGAAGGACGCGGCTGCTGCCTATGAGCGATTCGCGCAAGGTGGCAAGCTGGGAAAGATCGTGCTCGTCACCGACTAGGTAGCGAGGAAATAGCTCGCACTACGATATATTCGTGAAGGCCGGCCGACGCTTCAACGTCTTACGCCCTCGCCAGCTCTTCGTCGAGGGGCTGCTCGGGCAGCAGCGTCGACTGCTCGCGTACGTCGTCGTCGCCGGCTTTGTCGGGGGACTGGTCGGCGCCGCCTACGTCGGTCTGCTCCACCTGTTCCAGGACGGCCTCTGGCCGACCCACTGGGACACGCTTCCGCACCTCTTCGTCCTCGTCGGCGTGGGGGTCGCCGTGGGTGTCCTCACACGCCTGTTGGGAAACCCGGGCGACGTCGAGCTGCTCGTCAACAACATCCACGTTTCTGGTGGGCCCCAGGGCATCCGCGACCTCCGTTCACTGATCCCGGTGTCACTCCTGTGCATCTCGGCGGGTGGCGCGATGGGGCCGGAGGCACCACTCGTGCAGACCACCGGCTCGCTCGGGGCGTGGCTCGCCAATCGGTGGCACCTTGAGCGTGACGAGATCCGCGTCCTCACGATCACCGGCATGGCCGCCGGCTTCACGGTGTTGTTCGGCGCGCCCCTCGGCTCGGCCGTGTTCGCGTTGGAGATTCTCCACCGGCGGGGGATGGAGTATTACGAGGCGCTCATGCCGGCGGTGCTCGGCTCGTTGGTGGGCTACGCCCTCTACGTGGTCCTCACCGGCGTTGGTGTCGAGCCCGTGTGGCGGTTCCCGTCGTTGGGCCATCTCGAACCCGTCGACATCGCGTGGGGCCTGGCGTGTGGCGTCGCCGGCGCGATCGTGGCGATCACCTTCACGTACCTGACGCGCGGGGCGCGGGCCGTGTTCAGATGGATCCCTCCGTCCCTGCGCCCCGTGCTCGGCGGGGCGATCCTGGGCGGACTGGCGTTCTGGTCGCCGTACGCGCTGACCTTCGGGGAGGCCCAGATCAACGGGATGGCCTTCCGCAAAGCGGCGCTGATCGTGTTCGTCGTGGCCGCGGCCGCCAAGCTCATAGGAACGACGGTCACGCTCTCGAGCGGCTGGCGAGGCGGCTTCATCATCCCGATGTTCTTCATCGGTGTCGCGTTGGGGCGACTCGGTCACGGCCTCCTCCCTGGCACCAACGAAGTCGTGCTGATGTCGTGTCTGATGGTGGCCATCAACGTCGGGGTCACCAAGACGCCGCTCGGGAGCACCTTGGTCGTCACCGAGATGGCCGGGCTCCAGCTCATTCCCATGACACTGATCGCGGCTGTCGTCAGCCTGTTCCTCACAAGCGAAGTGGGGCTGATCCACACCCAGCAACGCCGCGAGGGCGAGTTCGCAGAAGGCGAGACCGACGCCGAGGCGCCGGCGCCTGTTCCTGCTAGAGCCGCGAGCGGATAGACGAGCCCCAGCTGGGGGACTTGCCGAATGACGACTCGAGGCGGGCCAGCAGGACGGCCTTCTCGAGCTTCGCCTGGCGCTCCTCCTGGAGCTGGGAGACGGGAATGGCCAAGAGCGAATGCAGGCGGTCGACGAGCTGGAAGGGGTCGACGGGCTTGGTGACGTACTCGTCGGCGCCCAGCTGCCACGCCTCGATGAACTCGCCGGCGTGCATCTTGCATGTCAGGACCAGCACCCTGGTCTCGGCCGCGAGGTCGCGCTGGCGCATCGTGCGCAGCACGCCGTGGCCGTCGAGGCCCGGCATCATCAGGTCGAGCACCATGCAGTGGGGTGCGTACTCCTCGAGCGCGACCATCGCCTCCAGGCCGTCGGACGCGACACGCACCGTGTGGCCGGCGTCCTCGAGGACGAGGCCGAGCATCTCGCGAATGTTGTGATCGTCGTCGACGATCAACAGTTCCACGGTCTGCTGATCGACCGGCGCTGACCTCAGCTTGAGCGGAGGAAGCCGTCGATGAGGCGATCGACGGCTTTTGTGGCTTGGCGGCGCGCCGCTACGGGCGTTTCGGCGCGTGCAACCAGCATTGCGGCTTCGTTGAGCGCGCCCAGGAGGACGTGGGCGACGACGTCGACGTCGTCGATCGCGAGCCGCCCGGCCGCCGCCACCGCCGCCACGCCGGCCTTGAGGAGCCCGAACCCATAGCGCTCGTCGATCTCCCTCCACCGCTGCCAGCCGAGGACAGCGGGCGCGTCGGTGAGCACGATCTGCCGCACGCGGGGGTCCTCGACGAGGGCGATCCACCGGACGCACCCCGCCCGCAGCATCCGCACGGGGTCGCGGTGGCGCGCCACGCTGTTGACCAGCTGCTCGACCACATCCTCTTCGACGTGCTCGACGACGGCTTCGAAGAGGCGGTCCTTCCCGTCGTAGTGGTGGTAGAGCGACCCCCGGCTCACGCCTGCTTCGCGCAGGACCTGCTCGATCGACGTGTCCTCATAGCCCTGAGCGGCGAACAAGCGCGTCGCCACCTCCAGCAACTGGCGGCGCGTGGCGTCTCCTTGGGCGATGCGGCGGTTCACGAGACCACTGTCGTTGAAGAGACCGCTGTCGTTGAAGAGACCGCTGTCGTTGAAGAGACCACTGTCGTTGAAGAGACCACTGTCACGTTGCCAAACCCCCTCCCCATCCTTAGGATACAGACTGTCGGTCTAGAACGAAGCCCTGCCGGCCGTGCTCGCCGCCGAAGGCGGCCACCCCGGCTGGCAGCAAGAGAGCTGAGCGCGAGGGAGAAGGCTCTGCCCGACGACCGAGCACGATCTAGCTCGCCGAGCAAGCTTGCTTGCGAGTGCGAAATACGAAAGGGGCAGCGCCATGGGACTCG
>DASZJL010000153.1:0-21902 GCA_035948135.1 Acidimicrobiales bacterium
GTGCATCCTCCCGGCGAGTCGAAGTCCTGCACTGTGAAGTGGAGTCCGTCCAGCCACACGTTCCACGACCCGTGCAGCGGCAAGGACTATCCGGCCGACGGCATCGGCCTCGTCCGCTACAAGACGTCGGTCGACAAGAACGGCGACCTGGTGGTCGACCTCCACCAGCCCATCAGCTAACTCCGGGAAAGGTCAGGCCCAGGTCGTCGCAGACAGCCTTGGCGGCGTTGTGGCCCGGACCCATGCTGACGCCCGAGCCCGGATGGCTGCCGGCGCCGCAGAGGTAGACGTTGGGCACCGGCGCCCGGAACTGGCCCATCTCCGGGATCGGTCGCATCGCCCCGTGCTGGTAGGGCACGAAGGCGCCGTGCTGGTGGGTGCCGTGCACCGAACTGGGGATGCGGCGCTCGAGGTTCAGCGGCGAATGCACGACTCGGTGGGTGATCTTGTTCCGGAGGCCGGGAAGGGCGGTGCTGTCCAGCCAGTCGACGACGTGGTCGGCGTAGGCCTCGTCGGCGTCGTCCCAGCTTCGGCCGTCAGCGCGGCGATACGGCACGTAGTGGACGACGAACTTGATGAGGCCCTTCCCCTCCGGGGCGCGCGTCGGGTCAACCACGGCCTCGTTGACGACGCCCACCAACGGCGTGGTCGGGGGGACGCCGGCCCGGCACTGGGCGAAGATGTCCGACAGGTCCTCGATGGTCGGCGGTTGCACGTGGATGTAACCGGCGTGGCCCAGCTCCTCGCCCGCCGCGAATGTCACCGGCTCGGACAAGGCGGCGTGGATGGTGAAGAAGGAGTCGCCCCACTCGTAGTGGCGGATCTTGTCGGCGATCTCCTTGCCGGCGACGTTTTCGCCGAGGAGGTCGATCACGAGGTGGTACGGGTCGACGTTGGAGGCCACCACCTTGTCGACGACGACCTCCTCGCCGCCGGCGAGTCGCACCTTCGTCGCCCTGTTGTTGTCGACGACGATGCTGGCGACTGACGCGTTCGTTCGAATCTCACCGCCGTGGGCCTCGAGGTCGGCGGCGAGGGCGGCGGACACGTGGTGCATCCCGCCTTTCACGATGCTGACGCCGACGTCCTGAACGCACGTCGAGAACAGCCAGGCGAACTCGCCCCCGCCGACGTCGTCAGGAGAAGCGGCGGCGTGGAAGGCGAACGACGCCAAAAAGGCGCGCACGGTCTCGTTCTCGAACGTCTCGTTGACCCACGACCTCGCCGTCTGCATCTCGAAGCGGAGCTCGTCCATGCCGTCGGGGTCCTGGTTGAGCTGGGCCAGATGGGCGGCTTGGCTCTGGGGCGCCGAGTACATGCCCTGCACGATCGCCGGCTTGGCCGCCAGGTAGCGCTCGTAAAGGCTGCGCCAGGTGGCCGCGTCCGTCTTCGAGAATCGCTCGAGTGTGCGGACTGTCTCCTCCACGTCGCGGCCGATCGTCATCGTCTGGCCGTCGGTCGTAACCAACGCCCAGTTCGGGTCGGGCGTGATGAGCTCCAAGCCGCGCTTGGCGACCTCGAGGTCCTTCATCGCCGGCGCCAACTTGGCTACCAAGAAGCCGCTGGCGTGGACGTCCGACAGGTAGCCGGGCGCCGTGACCTCCTCGCTGATCGTCATCCCGCCGTAGTCGCGGTACTGCTCGAGGACGAGCACCTTCAGCCCGGCCCGAGCCAGATAGCACGCACACGTAAGCCCATTGTGGCCGGCTCCGATGACGACAGCGTCGTAGCTCATCAGGAGCGTTTTAGCGCGGGACTGTCAGAGCTTCTCCCAGCTTTGTGGAGCTTTGGAGCCCCCAGAGGACAGGAAAACTCCAAAAAGCGGGGCACCCAGAAAAGTGCCGGACGTCGAGCGCTCGCCACGAGTGACGCAGGATCGCGCTCTTCGGACGTGGCAACATCGGGGGTGTCGTAGAGCACGTCCAGCGCGACAAGGGGGCCTGGGTGGCGAAGACGAAGAAGAGGACGCAGCCGAGTCTTTGGAAGGACCTGCCGGACGAGCACGACTACCCGGCGGCGTACGACTACCTAACCCTGTTGATTCCCGAGAAGACAGCCAGGGCGGTGGTCGCCCAGCTGCGGAAGGCACCGATCAGCCACCGCAAGGCCAAGGACATTCTTCGGGCCAGCGCCCTGAACCTTCTCTCTCCCGACAGTGAGCACGTGTCCAAGGACATGAAGAAGGTCGAGATGGGGATTCTTCTGTCCCCTGTGCTCCTCATGCGCGCCGGCCTTCGCAGCACGCGACCGCTCATCGTGGCCGACGGCTATCACCGCATCTGCGCCAGCCACCACCTCGACGAAAACCTCGACATCCCCTGTCGGATCGCCGACCTGCCGATGACGCGCTGACCGCGGCGAGGAGCTAGGAGTCGCCCTCGCCCTCGTCGTCCTCCTGGAACAACTTCAAGAGCTCGTCCTTCTGCACCTTGTCAGTGCCCGTCCGGGGGAGCTCGTCGACGATCTTCACCTGGCGCGGCGCCTTGTAGTCGGCCATGTGCTCCCGAGCCCACTCGACGAGCTCCTTCTCTTTGACGTCGGAGCCGCCGTCGCCGACCCGAACAACAGCCACCGGGATCTCTCCCTTCCGATCGTCGGGCAGCCCGATGACGGCGGCCTCGGCGACCGCTGGGTGCTCCTCGAGGCTGCGCTCGACCTCGACGGCGAAGACCGAATAGCCGCCGTGCTTGATGACATGCTTCTTCCGCCCTGCGAACTCCACCAGCCCGAGCGGCCCCTTGCGCGCCAGGTCGCCGGTGCGCAGCCACCCGTCCTCGGTGATCGTCTCCTTCGTGGCGTCGTCCTTGCCGTGGTACCCCTTCATCACTCCGGGGCCCTTGACGACCAGCTCGCCGACCTGTCCGATGCGAACGTCCTCACCCGTGTCGTCGTCGATGACGCGGAGCTTGTAGCCCGGCAGTGGTGACACCACGTTGCTGGCGATGGGCAGGTTCATCAGCGGCAGGGAGAACCGGATGGCGACGCCACCGCCGAGCTCGACCATGCCGTAGCCGTCGACGAACGCGGCTTCGCCCACCGACGCACCGACGATGGGCAACGTGGCCGTGGCGCCCATCTTCTTGAACTTGCGGATGAGGTCCTCGGGCATGACGTCCGCGCCCGACGCCCAGAGGCGCACTGAGCGCAGGTCGCGCTCCTCGGCCCCCGCCTCCAGCATCATGCGGTACATGGCGGGCACGCCGATGAACATCGTCGCCCGCCGCTCCTCGATGGCGTCGAGAGCCTTGTCCGGCCGGAACTTGGGCAGCAGGAAGATCGGGATGCCCCCGCAGGCGAGCATGAGCATGAGGCTGAACCCGGCGATGTGGGCCACCGGCATCCCCGACACGCATTCGTCACGACGCAGCTGCGCAGGGTACGCAGCCATCATCACGCCTGAACCGAGCAGGGCCTTGTGGCTGAGCTTTGCTCCCTTCGGCTTCCCGGTCGTACCCGACGTGTAGAAGATCCCCGCCACATCACCAGGCGACGGATGGGCCGCTTCCACAGGCTCGCCCATGATCTCGTCGCACGACTGCACGGTGAGGCTGGCGCCGGAGTCCCCCCTGACGTACTCGATCTCCTCGTCACGCATCTGCGGGTTCACGGGCACCGCGATGCCACCGGCACGGATGATCGCCATGCAGAGGAGGAAGAACTCGTAGCCATTCGGGGCGTTGACGACGACCGGGTCTCCGGGGCTGATCTTCTCCCTGATCCCGCCCGACATCCGAGCCACCTGGTCGGCGGCCTCGGTGAAGGTCAGCGCCAGCCCGGAGTCGTCCTCCTCGACCAGCGGCGCGTCGCCGTTGGCCTTGGCCAGGCGGTCGAACAAGTCAGCGAGCGTGACATCACCCGAAAATGCGACCCGGAAACGCTCGAGCTGGTTCACGTGCTCCTCCTACCCGACAGCAAGGACGCTCAGTCTTGCCGGTCGGGGGTGGTTTAGGCGAGGTCGAGGCCCGTGACGTCCTTGCGACCGCTGAGCTCACCCAACGCCGTCTCGAGGTCGCACGTTGGATCCGCCTTCAGTTCCGCCTCCACTGTCAGGCCCTCGTCCTCCCGGCGGACCGAGAGCGACCGGACCTCGCAGCCGTCGATCTCGTGGAGGGCGGACACGATCTCGCTCGGGTTGGCGCCGTGTTTCAGATGGATGATCGCCGTCTGCAGGGTTCTCGCCCTTCGTCGCACCCAGCGCCGCGGCGTGCGCAGGAAGACCAGCGACAGCAACAGGAGGACGCACGTGATCGTCGCCGCGAAGAAGCTGCCCAGGCCGGCCGCCAACCCGATCGCGGCGACAGCCCACAGGCTTGCCGCGGTGGTCAGCCCCCTGATCGACGCCCCCTCCTTGAGGATGGCGCCCGCCCCGAGGAACCCGATGCCGACGACGACCTGGGACGCCACTCGGGTGACGTCGATCTGGTAGTTGTTCGTGTTGCGGCCGGCCACATACGCGTCGAACCCGTGCACGGAGATGATGCCGAAGAGCGCGGCACCGATGCCGACCGTGATGTGCGTGCGCAGGCCGGCGGGCTGGCCTGAGAGCTCGCGTTCGACACCGATGGCCCCGGCGAGCGCCACGGCGGCGACCAGGCGCAGCGCAATGTCGCCCCACTGCAACGCCGGCTTGGCCAGGTCGACCGCGGCAAGCACTGCTCAGGCGCCGATCTTCTTGAGCGGCGCCCACGCCAGCAGCAGGCGCTTCTCCCCCACGCTGGGGAAGCGCACGACCCCCTCTGCCTTGTCGCCTTCGCCGATGACCTCGATCACCACGCCTTCGCCCCACTTGCCGTGCACTACGTCGTCCCCTACCCGCAGGCCGAGATTCTCAGCCCCGCTGGTTCGGGCCGGCGTCGCTCCCCGACCTCGCAGTGCGGACTCGACGATGCCCGACCGACCCCGCTCGGCCAGCCGGGCCTGGCGGCCGCCCTCGACCATTCGAGTCAGTTGCTCGGGGATCTCCTTGAGGAAACGACTCGGCGGGTTGTACTGGGTGGCGCCGAACAGCGACCGGCTCCAGGCGTTCGAGATATACAGACGCTCGCGGGCCCTGGTGATGCCGACGTAGCAGAGGCGGCGCTCCTCCTCGAGCTCGTCGGGCTCACCGAGCGATCGAAGGTGCGGGAACACGCCGTCCTCGAGGCCGACGATGAACACCGTCGGGAACTCCAGGCCCTTGGCCGTGTGCAGCGTCATCAGCACGACGCTCGAGTCGTCCTCTGTCAGCTCGTCCTGGTCGGCGACCAGGCTGACCGCCTCGAGGAACTCCTCGGTCGATTCGTGCTCGCCGGCCACGCCGACGAGCTCGGCCAGGTTCTCGAGGCGGCCCTGGGCCTCGAGCGATCTGGTGGCCTCCAGCTCGGCTGTGTAACCGGTGCGGGCCAGGATCGCTTCGAGAAGCACTCGGGGGCCGTCGTCGACCGCGCGCAGCTCCTCGAGCAAGTCCACCAACTCGCGGATGCCGGTGAGGGCGCGTCCGTGGACGCCGGCTTCCTCGGCGTGGTCGAGCGCCTCGGCGAACGTGACGCCGTGGGACGCGGCCCACGCGTCGATGCGCCCCAACGACGTGTCGCCCACACCGCGTTTAGGGACGTTGACGATGCGCTTGAGCGACACTTCGTCTGTCGGGTTGATCAGAGCGCGCAGGTAAGCGAGGGCGTCCTTCACCTCTCGGCGTTCGTAGAACCGGGTGCCGCCGATGACGCGGTATGGGACCTCGGCTCGCACCAACTCCTCTTCGACGACGCGGCTCATGGCGTTGGTGCGGTAGAAGACGGCGAGATCGCCCCAGCGGTACGCCTCGTCGTGCAGGCGATGGACCTCTTGTACCAGCCACCGCGCCTCGTCGTGCTCGTCCTCGGCGAAGTACCGCTCGATGAGCTCGCCACCGACCTGCTCAGTCCACAACGCTTTCGGCTTGCGCATGAGGTTGTTGGCGATGACGGCGTTGGCGGCGTCGAGAATCGTCTGCGTCGATCGGTAGTTCTGCTCCAGCACGACGAGCGTCGCCGCGGGAAACGCGTCCTCGAACTCGAGGATGTTGCGAATGTCGGCACCACGAAATTTGTAGACGCTCTGGTCGCTGTCACCCACGACGCAGACGTTCTGGTGTTCCTTGCCGAGGAGCAGGACGAGCTCGTTCTGCGCCTTGTTCGTGTCCTGAAACTCGTCGACGAGGATGTGCTTGAAGCGGTGCTGGTAGTGGGCCAGGACGTCGGGGTTGGTCCGGAGCAGGTCGACGGTGACCATCAGCAGGTCGTCGAAGTCCATGGCGCTGTTGGCCAGCAGGCGCCGCTGGTACTCCTTGTAGACCTGGGCGATCCGGCGCTCGTAGATGGTCTTCGCCTGTTCTCCGTAGGTGTCGAAATCGACGAGGTCGTTCTTGGCCTGGCTGATGACGGCGTGCACCGACCGAGGCGGGAACCGCTTGGGGTCGATGTTGAGGTCGCGCAAGACGTACGTCGTCAGCCGTTCGGCATCGGCTTGGTCATAGATGGTGAACGAGGACTTGTACCCAAGGCGCTGGGCGTCCCTGCGCAGAATGCGGACGCACGCCGAGTGGAAGGTCGACACCCACATCTTCCGGGCCACCGGCCCGACGAGGGCCTCGACCCTCGTTTTCATCTCGTCGGCCGCCTTGTTGGTGAAGGTGATGGCCAGAATCTCGAACGGCGAGATCCCCTGCTCCTTGATGAGCCAGGCGATGCGATGCGTCAGCACCCGGGTCTTGCCCGACCCCGCGCCGGCCACGATCAGGAGGGGCCCACCCGGGTGGGTCACCGCCTCACGCTGGACGGGATTCAGGTCCTCGAGCAGTCCAGCGGGCACGGCCATTTCCGGGGCCACCCTACCGGCGGGCTGAGACACTAAAGAGGTGACGTCTCGGCTCGTCAGCCTCTGCTTGGATGCAAACGATCCTCGCCGTCTTGCCCGCTTCTGGGCCGAGGCGTTGCGCTGGGACATAGAGGCCGAGAGCGGCGGCGAGGTGGGTCTGGTGCCGACCGACCACACGCAATTCGGGATCCTCTTCGAGCCGATCTCCGAGCCGAAGACGGCGAAGACGGCGAAGAACCGTATCCATCTCGACCTGACGACAACGTCCATCGATGACCGCTCAGAAACGGTCCGGAGACTGGTCGAGCTCGGCGCCCGCCACATCAACGTCGGTCAGGGCCCGGACGAACCTCATGTCGTCCTTGCGGATCCCGAAGGCAACGAGTTCTGTGTCATCGAGCCCGACAATTCCTTCCTCGCCGGCTGCGAACGCCTCGGAGCGATCAACTGCGAGGGTCTGCCAGCGGTTGGCTACTTCTGGAGCGAAGCGCTCGGATGGCCCTTGGTGTGGGATCAGGACGAAGAGACCGCTATTCGCGCTCCGGACGGCACCGGTCCCTTCATCACCTGGAGCCCGCCGGTGTCCCGGAAGGACGCGAAGAACAGGTTGCACCTCGACATCGCTCCGCCGGCCTCCGGTGATCAGCGAACTGAGGTTGACCGCCTCATCTCCCTCGGGGCGACTCGGATCGACATCGGCCAAGGCGACGTCGATTGGGTGGTGATGGCCGATCCCGACGACAACGAGTTCTGCGTGTTGCGCCCGCGTTAGGGGCTCGCCGATGACCACGTTTCAGACGACGCCGTGTGGTAACGCTGAAGGTATGGGCGAGGGTTTGTTCGATCCCGACAGCATCACCTGGCGGCTCCACGCCGACCCGGCGATGCTCATCGGAGGGATGCGGGCGCTGCTCGTGCAGGCTCTGCACCCACTGGCGATGGCCGGCGTCGAGCAGCACAGCGACTACCGCGCCGACCCCTGGGGGCGCCTCCAGCGCACCGTCGAGTACGTGCTCACGACCACCTACGGGACGGCCGACGAGGCACGCATGGCCGGGCAGGTCGTCCAAGCCATCCACAAGCGCGTCAGGGGCACCGATCCCGTGACCGGCAAGACATACTCGGCCGAAGACCCCAACCTCTTGGTATGGGTGCACGCCGTCGAGGTCCACTCTTTCCTCGCCGCCTACCGCCGCTACGGCGGACGCCCCCTGTCCATGTCGGACGCCGACCGCTATCTGGCCGAACAGGTCACGACCGCCACGCTCGTCGGACTCGACCGGAGCATGGTGCCCGCTTCGGTGACCGAACTCCGCGACTACTTCCGCAGCGTCGACGACGAGCTTCGCCCGAGTCCGTACAGCCGCGACGCGGCCAAGGTCGTTCTGAACCCGCCGTTGCCGCTGCCGCTCCGTCTGCTCAAGCCCATCGCCTGGATCCCGGGCGCGGCGGCCGCTGGGCTCATGCCCCGGCGGCTCAGGGCCATGCACGGCATCCCGTGGGTGCCGCCGGCCGACGCGGCCGTCCGCGTCGCGGCCACCGCCCTCACCCGGACCATGGGTGTGCTGCCCGAGCCGCCCCAGGTGCGCGCCGCCAGGGCCCGCTGGTCCGAAGCGGCCTGAAGGAGCGCCGCCCTCCTAGGTGAGCTGGATCGTGGTGCTGGTGTTGAGGTCGGACTGCGACGTCCCCTGCGGTGTCGACGAATGCAGCTTTGCGTTCGCCGACGCCGACGCCTCGCCCTTTTGGTACCGCTGACCGCCTCCGGCGGTGACGGGGACCACGACTTGCTGGGCGCCGCCGTTGCACTTGTAGCTCGTCCCTGAACTCGCGCCGCCGCTCGTGCGGCCCTGGCGTACCGAGACCCTGATCGGGACGGGCGTGAATCCGCTACACCGGATCGTGAGCCGGAGCTGGACGGTGGTGCCGTCGGCCGAGAGAGCGTCGGTCGGCGAGATCGTGAGCTCAGGGTTGCCGTGGGGAGGCTTCGGCGGCCGTCTCCGAACCCGAGCAGACGCAGGTGACCCGACCAACGCCACGCCCAGCGCGGTCACGACAACGGCGCAGATGCCGATCCGCAGGGCTCGCATCATCGGACGAGATCTACCCATGGACACGGAGGGTCACTCCCACTCGATCGTGCCGGGCGGCTTCGACGTCACATCGAAGGCGACGCGGTTCACTCCTGGCACCTCGTTGATGAGCCGGCTCGACATGCGCTCGAGCACGTCGTAGGGCAAGCGGGCCCAGTCGGCGGTCATGGCGTCGTCGCTGGTGACCGCGCGGATCACGATCGGATACGCGTACGTGCGCTCGTCGCCCATGACGCCGACGCTGCGGACGACCGGCAGCACGGCGAAGCTCTGCCACAGCTCGCGGTACAAGCCGGCCCGCTTGATCTCCTCGACGACGACGGCGTCGGCCCGGCGCAGGATCTCCAGGCGCTCGGGCGTGATCGTGCCGACGATGCGCACCGCCAGGCCGGGGCCCGGGAACGGCTGGCGCCACACGATCTCCTCGGGCAGGCCGAGCTCCTCGCCCATCACCCGCACCTCGTCCTTGAACAGGTTCCGCAGCGGTTCCACCAGCTCGAACTGGAGGTCGTCGGGCAGTCCGCCCACGTTGTGGTGGGACTTGATCTTGGCCGCGTCCTTGGTCCCCGACTCGATGATGTCGGGGTAGAGCGTGCCCTGCACGAGGAAGCGGGCGTCCTGATGGTCGGCCGCCACCTCCTCGAACACGCGAATGAACGTCTCACCGATGATCTTGCGCTTGCGTTCGGGGTCGGCGACGTCGTTGAGCGCCTCGACGAAGCGGTCCGCCGCCTTCACGTGCACGAGGTCGATCTGGAACTGGCGCCGGAACGTCTCCTCCACCTGCTCGGCCTCGTTCATCCGCAAGAGCCCAGTGTCCACGAAAACGCACGTGAGCTGATCGCCGATCGCCTTGTGCACAAGCGCGGCGGCGACCGCCGAGTCGACGCCACCGGACAGTCCGCAGATGACCTTCTCGTCGCCCACCTGAGCGCGGATCTGCTCGATCGCCTGCTCGATGATCGACACCATCGTCCACGACGGCCGGCACCCGCAGACGTCGTAGAGGAAGTGCTTGAGGATCTCCTGCCCCCTCGGCGTATGCGCGACCTCGGGGTGGAACTGCACGCCGTACACGCCGCGGTCGCCGTCTTCCAACGCCGCTACAGGCACCGCCTCGGTGCGGGCCGTGACCTTGAAGCCAGGGGGAGCGGCGACGATCGAGTCGGCGTGGGACATCCACACCTCCTGCTGCAGCGGCAGCTCGCCGAACAGCGATGACGACGAGGTGACCTCCAACGCGGTACGCCCGTACTCGCCGGTGCCGGAGCGGGCCACCTCGCCGCCCAGCTGCTGGGCGACGAGCTGGGCGCCGTAGCAGATGCCGAGGATCGGGACGCCCCCGCGGTACACGGCGTCGTCGATGGTGGGCGCGCCCTCCACGTGCACGGATTTGGGGCCGCCGCTGAAGATGATGCCCTTGGGCTTGCGAGCGAGCATCTCGGCGATCGGCATGTCACGCGGCACGATCTCCGAGTACACGTGCGCCTCGCGCACCCGCCGCGCAATCAGCTGCGCGTACTGGGCGCCGAAGTCGACAACGAGGACGGTGTCGAAGGGTTCGGCCTGGGCGGTCAAGGGCTCAGGCTAACGCCGCCGGTCCCCGTTCTGGTGACGATGCCGGGGGTCATGACCCCCCTGAGCGTCCCCAGAACGAAAAGATGGGCTGTCAGTGACCCATGCCGACGCCCTGGGACCGCTGGAGGCTCTTGCCTTCGGTCTTCAGGGCGGGGGCGACCATGACCTCGGCCTTCTGGAACTCCTTGACCGACTCGTAGCCGCACGTGGCCATCGACGTGCGCAGGGCGCCGAACAGGTTGAGGCGGCCGTCGTTCTCGTGGGCGGGCCCGACGAGGATCTCCTTGAGCGTGCCTCGCTGCTCCACCCTGACCCGTGCGCCCCGAGGCAGCGTGGGATGGAAGGTCGCCATGCCCCAGTGGTGGCCGCGGCCCGGTGCCTCGTGGGCGGCGGCGAGCGGCGAGCCGATCATCACCGCGTCGGCGCCGCAGGCGATGGCCTTGGCCACGTCGCCACCGGTGGACATGCCGCCGTCGGCGATGACCTGGACGTACACGCCGGTCTCGTCGAGGTGGCGCATGCGAGCGCCGGCGGCGTCGGCGATGGCCGTTGCCTGCGGGACGCCGATGCCGAGGACGCCGCGCGTCGTGCACGCCTGGCCCGGGCCGACGCCGACGAGCACGCCCACAGCACCCGTGCGCATCAGATGGAGCGCCGCTTGGTACGACGCGCACCCGCCGACGATCACCGGGATCTCGAGCTCGCGGATGAACTGCTTGAGGTTGAGGGGCTCGACCGACTTGGAGACGTGCTCGGCGGAGACGACCGTGCCCTGGATGACCAGGAGGTCGAGCTCGGCCTCGAGGATCGGCTTCGTGAACTGCTCGGTGCGCTGCGGCGTGACCGACGCGCACGAGATCACACCGCTCTCCTTGATCTCGCGGATGCGCTGGCCGATCAGCTCCTCCTTGATCGGCTCGGCGTATACCTGCTGCATCCGGAGCGTGGCCTTGTCGGGCTCGAGCGACGCGATCTCGTCGAGCACGCTCTCGGGATCGTCGTAGCGCGTCCAGAGGCCCTCGAGGTTCAGCACCGCGACGCCGCCGAGTTGCCCGATCTCGATGGCCGTGGCCGGACTCACCACGCCGTCCATTGCGGCCGCCATCAACGGAAGGTCGAACCGGTAGGCGTCGATCTCCCACGAGATGTCGACGTCCTCGGGGTCGCGCGTGCGCCGGCTGGGGACGATGGCGATGTCGTCGAACCCGTACGCCCGTCGACCCGACTTGCCGATCCCGATCTCGACCTCAGCCAACGTGCACCCCTTCGCGTCGCCCTAGTAACTCAAGATAGCGGCGGCGTGGCGCTGTTCGAGAGACCCTCCGGGCGTCAGCCGTTGTCGATGCTGCGGCGGGCGCCGCCCTGATTGCTGGCCTGGGGAACGGTCGTCGTCGTGGTCGTCGTGGGCGGCGGCGGGGGCTTGGTGGTCGTGGTCGTCGGCGGCACCGTCGTGGGCGGTGTCGGAATCGGGAGCGGCGTCACGCACCCGTTGGGCCCCTCGTAGGACGGCGGCGGGCACGCCGGGGCGGTGACGGTCGTCTCGCTCGTGGGCGCCGTTGTCGGCGTGGTCACGCCGGTGGGAAGGGTGGTCGACGTCGTGGACGTGGTGGTGGTCGCCGCCTCGGCCGGCTTCTCGCTCGGCTTCTCGCTGGTCGCGGGCTCGGGCAACTGGATGCCGATGTGCGACGCCAGGTCGGCGACCGGCTTCTGGGCTGCGGCCGGGAGCGCCCCCGCGGCCGCCAGGCCGCCGAAGAGCACGGTGAGGCCGGCGGCCAGCGCGGCCGCCGCTCTCGGGAGCGGCGAGCGGACCCACTGCCTGGCAGCCGCCGGCAACGCCGCCGGCGCCGCCCCGTCCCCGGGCGCCAGGACCGCCCGCATGGCGGCCACCGTGGTCGCCATCGCCGAATCGTCACCCTCAGTGGCCGCACGACGTGCGGCCTCGAGGACGTGCGCGACCTCGGTGGCGCCAGGCGGCAGCTCGGCTTGGTCACCGGCGCGGCCCTCGATCAGGCGCTCGGCGAGCCGAGGATCGAGCTTGATGCGGGACATGTCATTAGGTGCCATTGCTCTGTCGTCCCGTCCCGTTACGGGGAGGACTCGCTCTTTTCCTCTTTGACCGATTCGTCTGTGCCTGATTGGTCCCGGGCTCGCCTGGCCAGGCCCACAATCGCCCGGTGCTGCAGGGCCCGAACCGCCGTCGGGCGCTTGCCGACGATGGCGGCGACCTCGTCCACGGGCAGGTCGGCGACCACGCGGAGTAGCAGAACTTCGCCCTGGGCAGGTGGGAGCGTGGCGATCAGCTCAAGCGCCTCTTGGGTGCTGATGGCGGCCATGGCGTCGCTCTCGGCATTTCCGGGCGGGACACGCTCGTCGACCTCATCCACCGGGAAGGGGTCGGTGCGGCGCCGGCCGATCCGCCGCCGGAGCTGGCCGACCTGGCGGTACGTGATGGTGAACAGCCAGGACCGGAAGCCGTCCTCGTCCCCCTCGAAGCGGCCAAGGCCCTCGGCCACCGCGATGAAGACTTCCGAGGCCAGATCCTCGGCCTCGGTCGGTGCCCGCGCTCGGAGGAAGGCGAGCACCGACGGGTAGAACTCGCGGTACAGCCGCTCGAGGGCCCACGGCGCTCCGGTGCGCGCCGCGGCAAGCACGTCGGAGAACTGCTCGCCGAGGGCCACGGCGACGTGTCTATCCGCGAAGCTGCTTGAGCATCTGTCGCGCCACCGACGCGTTCATCTCGTAGACCGCGTCCTTGCGCGCTCGGTCAGCCCGCTTCAGGAGTCCCCCACCGGTGACGTCGGCCAACGCGTTCAGGCCCGACGTCACCGCCCGCTTCGTGCCGTCGGTCGCGTCGTAGCCCATCTTCTTGAGGCCCTTGAGAATGTCGCTGCTGGCGATGGGGCCGGGCGCGGCCGCGGCAATGACCGTGAGAGCGTCCTTGGTGATCTCCGACGCCTTCTCCACGGCCTGCACGGGCGTGAGGTGAGAGTCATCGCCCTCCACTGACGCCAGCCATCGGCGCACCTTGCGGACGAGCTCGTCGTGGGTCTCCCCCTCGAAGCTCAAAGAGGGCATCAGCGCAGGCTACTCGTCACGAGCGCGAGGAGGTCATGAAGGATGCGCGCCGTCGCGCCCCAGACCGTCTCGCCCGCCACGGTGAAGAAGTGCATCGGCCGCTCGCCCATACCGGGCAGATCCCATCGCTCCGCGTGATACACGTCAGGCTCCATGAGCTCTGCGACGGCAACGTCGAAGGCGCGCGCCACCTCGCCCGGGTTCGGGACCAATGTCGGGCGCGCTGCGAGGAGGCCCACGAACGGCGCGAGGACGAACTGGCCGGCGACGGTGCCGAGCTCTTCGAGCGGACCGACGACGTCGACGTCGGCGGGCCGGATGCCGACTTCTTCATACGCCTCCCGGAGGGCGCCCGCCTCCGACGACTCCCCGTCGTGGACCTTGCCGCCCGGAAACGCAACCTGCCCCTGGTGTGACGGCAGGTTGGTGGTGCGCCGGGTGAGCACCAGGCGGGCCAGGCCGTCCTCCTCGAACACGGGGACGAGCACGGCAGCCGCCCGCGCCCCCGGGACCGTCGGCGCAAGCGGCCGCCCGGGCGGCGCGGCAGCGACGGCCTTCCGAACCTGTTCCACGGTGATGGCGCGCCGACCATTCTCGAGCTCGGCCCAGGGCGGCGGGTCGCCGGGCACCACGTGCGGCGGACGGGGGATGTGCTGCTCGCCTCCTCGCGCCGCTGCCATAGAGGACAAGATAAGAGGATGCCGGTTCATTACGAGGTTGACGGTCGAGTGGCGACGATCACCATCGACCGGCCCGAAGCCATGAACGCCCTCGACCCGCCCATGCTGTTCGGGTTGGCCGAGGCGTGGGACAAGGCCGAGGAGGACGACGCCGTCTGGGTGGTGGTGGTCACCGGCGCCGGCGACGAGGCGTTCTGCGTCGGTGCCGATCTGAAGACGACCGTGCCCCAGACTGCGGCCGCCGCACGCGGCACGGGAGACGGTCAGCGCGAGCGCTGGCCGTCGATGGCGCGCACACTCCTGCGCGACCGCTTCTTTCCGAAGCCGATCGTCGCCGCCGTCAACGGACACTGCATCGCGGGCGGCTTCGGGCTCCTCCTGGCCACCGACCTCCGGTACGCCTCCACAAACGCGACCTTCGGCTTGCAGGAGGTGCGATGGGGGCTCTTCCCGATCGCCGGCAGCACCGTCAACCTGCCCCGCCAGGTGCCCTACTGCCGGGCCATGGAGGGCCTGCTCCTCGGCGATCGCATCGACGCTCGAACCGCCCTGGCGATGGGGCTGGTCAACGAGGTGGTCGAGCTCGCCGAAGTTCGCACCCGGGCCCGCGAGATCGCCGACCGCGTGTGCCGCAACGGCCCGTTGGCCGTTCGCAAGGTGAAAGAGTCAGTGGTGAAAGGCCTGGGCATGCCGATCGCCCAGGCCTTCACCGAAGAGCTGCGTCTGGCGACTGAGGTCTACGCCTCGGCCGACGCTGTTGAGGGTCCGGCCGCCTTCGCCGAAAAGCGCGAACCTCGATTTGAAGGACGCTGAGCTTCTTTGCGGATCTGCCCGCGTATAACGCGGGCAGATACGCAAAGAACAGGCTCGGTCCTTACATCATCCCGCCCATGCCGCCCATGCCGCCCATCCCACCCATGCCGCCGGGCGGCATGCCGGGCATCGCCGCACCGGCCTCCTCGGGCTTGTCGGCGACGAGGGCTTCGGTGGTGAGCAGCAGGCCGACGACCGACGCCGCGTTCTGCAGCGCCGAGCGGGTGACCTTGGCGGGGTCGATGACGCCGGCCTTGAACAGGTCTTCGAGCTCGCCGGTGATGGCGTTCATGCCGATGTTCCCCGTCTCGTGCTCGACCTCACGCACCATGACGGCTCCCTCGAGGCCTGCGTTCTGGGCGATCCAACGCAGGGGCGCCTCGAGCGCCCGGTAGACGATGGTGGCGCCGGTGGCCTCGTCGCCCTCGAGCTTGAGCTTGTCGAGGTTGGCTCGGGCCCGCAGCAGGGCGGTGCCTCCGCCGGGGACGACACCCTCCTCGATAGCGGCCCGGGTGGCGGAGAGGGCGTCCTCGATGCGGTGCTTCTTCTCCTTGAGCTCCACCTCGGTGGCGGCGCCGACCCGGATGAGAGCCACGCCGCCCGACAGCTTGGCCAGGCGCTCCTGCAGCTTCTCGCGATCCCAGTCGGAGTCGGTGTCGTCGATCTCCCGCTTGATCTGGGCGATGCGACCCTGGACGTCGTCGGCCGAACCGGCCCCTTCGACGACGGTCGTGTCGTCCTTGGTGATCTCCACGCGGCGGGCCCGGCCCATCAGGTCAAGGGTGACGTTCTCGAGCTTGAGCCCGACCTCTTCTGAGATGACCTGACCGCCGGTGAGGGTGGCGATGTCCTGCAGCATCGCCTTGCGCCGCTCGCCGAAGCCGGGCGCCTTCACGGCGACGGAGAGGAACGTGCCTCTGATCTTGTTCACGACCAGGGTGGCGAGGGCCTCGCCCTCGACGTCCTCGGCGATGATCAGCAGCGGCCGGCCGGCCTGCATCACCTTCTCGAGCACCGGCAGCATGTCGTGCACGGCGCTGATCTTCTGGTTGGCGATGAGGATGAAGGGATCCTCGAGGATCGCCTCCTGGCGCTCGGGATCGCTGACGAAGTACGGCGACAGGTAGCCCTTGTCGAACTGCATGCCCTCGACGAACTCGAGCTCCATACCGAAGGTGTTGGACTCCTCGACCGTGACAACGCCGTCCTTGCCGACCTTGTCGATGGCGTCGGCGATGACGTCGCCGATGGACGGGTCGGCGGCCGAGATGGACGCCACCTGAGCGATCTCGGACTTGTCCTCCACCTCCTTGGCCTGGGACTTGATGCCCTCGACCGCGGCCGCGACCGCCTTGTCGATGCCCTTCTTCAGGGACATGGGGCTGGCGCCGGCGGCGACGTTGCGGAAGCCCTCCCGCACGAGGGCCTGGGCGAGCACGGTGGCGGTGGTGGTGCCGTCGCCCGCCACGTCGTTGGTCTTGGTGGCGACCTCCTTCACCAGCTGGGCCCCCATGTTCTCGAAGGGGTTCTCCAGCTCCACCTCCTTGGCGATGGTCACACCGTCGTTGGTGATGGTGGGCGGCCCGAACTTCTTCTCCAGGACCACGTTGCGGCCTCGCGGGCCCAGCGTGACCTTCACCGCGTCGGCCAGCTTGTCGACGCCCTTCTCGAGGTCGCGGCGCGCTACCTCGTCGAACTCCAGAATCTTGGGCATGGGGTTTCCTTACTTCTTCTTGGACTTGGGCGAGTCTCCGCTGATGGCGAGGACGTCGCGGCTGGTGAGGATCAACAGATCATCACCGGCAATGGCGATCTCGGTGCCGCCGTACTTGCTGTAGACGACGGTGTCGCCGACCTTCACGTCCAGGGGGATCAGTTCGCCGGTCTGCTCGGACCGCCGGCCGGGGCCGACGGCGAGGACCTCGCCGAACTGGGGCTTCTCCTTGGCGGTGTCGGGGATCACGATCCCGCTGACCGTCACCTCGTCGGCCTCGTTGGGCCGAACCACGATGCGATCTTCGAGGGGCTTGAGGTTCATCCTGCCTCCGGTTAGCACTCTCAACTGACGAGTGCTAACCCTACCCAGGGCTCAGTCCCTATTCAAACGGGGCGCCAGAGGAGCGATTCAAACGAGGCGCCAGAGGCGCGATTCAAACGGGCAGCTGGAGGTTGGGCGACACGCCCACGTCGAGGGGCGTCGGCCCGTCGGACTGCAGGCGCCACCAGCCGGCAGCCGCCACCATGGCGGCGTTGTCGGTGCACATCGCCCGGCTGGGCAGCACCGCCCGCAGGCCCCGCTTGGCGCACTCCTCGGCCGTCCGCTCTCGGAGGAGCGAGTTGGCGGCCACGCCTCCGCCCAGGCACAGAGACTCGGCCCCGCTCTCCTCGGCCGCCCGGATGGCCTTGGCGACGAGGACATCGACGACCGCGGCCTGGAACGACGCGGCCACGTCGGGGGTGCTCACGTCGGGGTGCTTGCGTACGTGGTTGATGACGGCGGTCTTGAGCCCGCTGAAGCTGAAGGCGTAGCCGTCGTCGAGCATCGCCCGCGGGAACGCGATGGCCTCGGGGTCGCCCGCCTCGGCGGCCTCCTGGATGGCGGGCCCGCCCGGGTAGCTCAGCCCCAAGAAGCGGGCGACCTTGTCGAAGGCCTCGCCGGCGGCGTCGTCGACGGTGCTGCCCAGGACCCGGTAGCGCCCGTGGTCCTTCATGTCGACGAGCATGGTGTGCCCACCGGACACGAGCAGGGCGACCAGGGGCGGCTTGAGGTCGGGTTCCTCGAGCAGGCTGGCGTAGAGGTGGGCCTCCATATGGTTGACGCCCACGAACGGCACGTCCCACACCAACGCGAGGGCTTTCGCGGCGCTGACGCCGATGAGCAGCGCGCCCGCCAGACCCGGACCCACGGTGGCGGCGACGGCGTCGACGCCGTCGGTGACGCCGCCCTCGACGAGGGCTTCGGCGGTGACCGGCGTGAGCAGCTCGACGTGGGCCCGGCTCGCGATCTCGGGCACGACCCCACCGAAGCGGGCGTGGAGGTCGACCTGGCTGGAGACGACAGAGGACAGGATCGCGGCGCCGTTGGCGACGACCGCGGCTGCCGTCTCGTCGCAGGAGGTCTCGATGCCGAGGACGAGGAATGGCTCGGCGCGGGGCTCTGCGCTGTCCGCTACCACGCTCGCGGCTCCTCGACGATCGTGCGCCCGGGGATCGATTCCTCGATCTTGTCGAGGCGCTCGGCATACTCGTCGCTGTCGACGTCGTCGGCCCACATCACGAGCGCGTCCTCGTTGGTCTCCACGTAGTAGTTCTTGCGGATGCCGCACGGCCGGAAGCCGAACTTGCGGTAGAGCTCCTGGGCCGCCTTGTTGCCCACCCGCACCTCGAGGGTGAGGCTGGTGGCGCCCCGCGCGATGGCCTGGCGGGCCAGGCCGAGGAGCAGCCGGGTGGCGATCTTGTGGCGGTGCCACGCGGGGTCGACCGCGATGGTGGTGATGTGGCCGTCGTCGACGGTCATCATCAAGCCGGCGTAACCAGCGACGACCCCCTCGACGCGGGCCACGTAGTAGACGCGCGTGCTGCGCAGGGCCAGCTCGCTCATGAACAGGCTGAGCGACCAGGGCCGGGGGTACACCTGCACCTCGATGCGCATGACCGAGCGCAGGTGGCGCCGGCGCATCGGTACCAGCTGCACGTCGAGGTCGAGGGACCGGTCTTCGTCGCGAACAGCCATCCGCTAGCCCGCCTTCCTCTGGCGGTCGCGCGTCTCCCAGTTGATCTCGGCGTCGGCCTTGCGCAGGTACAGCGGGCGAAGCTCCCACGACGGCACGAACTCTTCGCGCAGCGCCCGCGGGTGGGCGAGCTCGACCAAGGCGGCGGCGGATGGGTACGCGTCGCCGAGGTCGCCGAACTCGGTGCGCGCCACTTCCGAGAAGACCGTTGGGTAGCGCAGGGCCCCGTCGCCCACGACGAGGCACTCCTCGCCCGACGCCAGCAACTCCCACGCCAGGTCCTCGGGCTTGCCGAGGGTGTACTCCGAAAGGCGCTGCGCCCCGCCCGGCACCTGGCGGTAGAAGGCGTAGAACACCTCGCCGCGGCGGGCGTCGAGCACGGCCACGATCAAGCGCCCGGTGTACCGAACGCGGAACGCCAACAGGTCGAGGCTGGAGACGCCGATCATGGGCACGCGCAAGGTCTGGGCCAGAGCCTTGGCCGTGGCGATGCCGACACGGAGCCCGGTGAACAGGCCGGGTCCGACGTCGACGGCGATGGCGCCCAACTCGCTGAACTCGACGCGCGCGTGGCGTCGCACGAAGTCGATGGCCGGCGCGAGCGTCTCGGCGTGGCGCTGACCGCGGGCCGAATGGAACGAGGCCAGCACGCCCTCGTGGCCACCGATGGCGCAGCCGACCTGCGGGGTGGCGCTCTCGATGCCGAGGATCAGCACGGTGCCACCCCCATCACGTCTCCACCACCCAGCGGTCGAGGGCGCCCCGCAGGGCGTCGTCGCGCGCCGCCCACGTAGAACCTGACCCTTGCAGGCGGACGATGCGGGCATCGTCGTCGTCGCCGAGCTCGAGGCGCACCTCGAGGAACTCCGGAGGCAGGGCCGCGACGACGGCGTCGCCCCACTCGATGAGCGTGACGCCGTCGTGGTCGACGAGTTCGCCCAGGCCCAGATCGAGGAGCTCCTGCAGGTGCTCGAGTCGGTAGGCGTCGACGTGCACGATCGGGAAGGCGCCGCTCTCGTAGATGTGCACGATCACGAATGTGGGGCTGGTGATGGGCTCGTCGACGCTGAGGGCGCGACCGAAGCCCTGCACGAACGTGGTCTTGCCCGCGCCCAGGTCGCCGGCCAGCAGGAACAGGTCGCCGGGCCTCGCGACGGCGGCCAGCTCCGCCGCCAGGGCGCGGGTGTCGTCGGCGGACTTGGTGTGGGCGGTCAGCATGCGTCGGCGCCTGCCAGCAGGCGCTTGGCCCGCACGAGATCGGCGCGCATCTTCGAGATCACATCGCCGCCGCCGCCCTGCAGGGCGGCCGACGGGTGGAAGGTGGGCACGAGCGTGGCCTTGCCGTACGGATAGGTCTGGCCCCGGACCTTGGTGATGCCTTGCGTGGTGTTCAGCAGCAGCTTGGTCGCGAAGTTGCCGAGCGTGACAAGCACCTTGGGGTCGATCAAGTCGATCTGCGCCTCGAGATAGGGCCGGCACTGCTCGATCTCTTCCGGCCTCGGATCGCGGTTGCCGGGGGGTCGGCACTTCAGGACGTTCCCGATGTAGAAGCTGTCCCTGCTCAGGCCCATCTCCTCGAGCACGAGTTGATCGAGGAGCTTGCCGGCCCGCCCCACGAAGGGCTCGCCCTTGAGGTCCTCCTCGCGCCCCGGGGCCTCGCCCACCAACATGAGGTCGGCGTTGGGATTGCCCACGCCGAACACGACCTGGGTGCGACCTTCCGACAGCGGGCAGCGCACACACGTACGCGCCTCAGCCTCGATGTCGAGAAGCGTCGGCACCCACCAATCGTACCCCTGCCTTACTGCGAGATCGCCGCCCGGACAGCCTCGACGACCGCCCACGCGCCGAGCGACCGGACGGTGTCGACAGCGGCGACCGCGTCGCCGGCCGAGGCCGCGACCATCGCATCGCCGTCGTAGGTCGTGTGGGCGGGCGCCAGTACCCGCGCCAAACCGTCGTGCGCGCCCTGCGCAACCCAGAGACAGGCCGCCTTGTCGAGCGCCGCGTTGGTCGCAACCAGCCCAATGGTGGTGTTCCCGGCAAACGCGGGCGTCGGCTCGGGCACAACGACGGGCTGGGCCTCCTCCCCTTCGCGCAGCACTGACCCATAGGCGTTGACCGCGACGAGCGCCCCGACGATGAGGTCGCCGACCGCGATCGACGCCGATCCGACACCGCCGGGCCGGGCGCCCTCGGGGCCGCGCCACATGCCGACCGTCGCACCGGTCCCGGCCCCGACCGCACCGAGCGCGAACAGGCCGTCGGTGGCGGCCTCGCACGCCGCATAGCCCTCCTCAGGGCCGGGGCGCACCGAGCCGTCGCCGACCATGAGGTCGAAGAGGCTGGCGGCGACGACGATCGGCACCGGACCGGCAGCGGTCGCGTGGCCCATCCCACGCTCCTCGCAGAAGCGCATCACCCCGTCCGCAGCCGCGAGCCCGAACGCCGACCCGCCGCTCAGGACAACGGCGTCGATCCGCACCACCCGACGCTCCGGCGAGAGGAGGTCCCACTCGCGTGTCGCGGGTGCCCCGCCGCGCACTTCGCCCGACGCCACCGTGCCCGCCGGCAAGAGGCAGACCGTGCAGCCCGTCTTCGCCACCGGATCGGTCCAGTGCCCGACCCGGACGCCGGGAACATCAGTGATCACGTTTTCGCCGCCGAAGGAAACCTTCGGCGACGAGCTTGCAAGGAAGGCGCGTTCCGCGCCTGCTGTCCTTTGCTCAGCCGCAGAGGCCTTCGGCGTGAGCGGCCGAGCCTTGCCTTACACGTAGACACGAGGTACTCGCGGGCCGACGCCGCACACGACTTCGTAGGCGATGGTGTCGAGGCGGTCGGCCCACTCTTGAGCGGTGATCTCTTCGCCGCCTTGGCGGCCGATGAGCACGACCTCGTCGCCCGCCGCCACGTCGGCGTCGCTGCCACAGTCGACCATGAATTGGTCCATCGTCACCGCGCCGGCGATGGGGTAGCGGCGGCCCCCGAGGAGCACCTCTCCCCCGGCGAACGACAGGCGGCGGGTGACGCCGTCGGCGTAGCCCGCGGGCACGGTGGCAATGACGGCGTGGTCGTCGACCTGATATCGGAGCCCATAGGAG
>DASZJL010000154.1:0-4823 GCA_035948135.1 Acidimicrobiales bacterium
CGTGGACGTGCGGCCGCTGCGCCAGATGAACGGCGACGTCCACTTCAACGAGGTGTTCATGGACGACGCCGTGGTCGACGACGCCGACCGCATCGGCGACGTCGGCGCGGGATGGGGTGTCGCCATCACCACGCTCATGCACGAGCGGGGCGCGCTCGGTCCGGGTGGGGGACCGGGCCGGCGGGAGCTGTTGGACCGGGTTCGCGGCGCCGGGCTCGCGGACGACGCGCTCGTTCGGCAGCGCGCCGCGTCGGTCTTGTCGCAACTGGAGGTCGGCCGGCTGACGAACCTGCGGGCCCGGGAGGCCCGTCGGGCGGGGCGTCCGCCAGGCCCGGAGGGGTCGGGCGCCAAGCTTCGGGGTGCCTCTGCGATCAAGGCGCTGGCCGACCTGGCTGTCGACGTCGACGGCCTCGGCGGGATCGTGGCGTCGGTGGGGGAGGACGAGTGGCTGACGTTGTTCCTGACGGCGCCGTCGATCTCCATCCGGGGCGGCACCGACGAGATCCAGCGCAACATCCTTGGGGAACGGGTGCTCGGGTTACCGGGGGAGCCGCGCGTCGACAAGGGCGTCCCCTTCAAAGAGGTCCCGAGGTCAGCGTCGTCGTAAATTGACTGACATGAGTGTCAGGTGGCGAGAGCCACGTGACACTCCAGAGAAAGACAGCGCCGCCGCAGGCGGCACGACAAGGTGCGGAGCACATGAACGTCATGGTTTCCTACGGGACCTACGTCCCCTACTGGCGGCTCGATCGGGCGCGTATCGGCGAGGCCCTGGGCACCTTTGGCCAGGGCACCCGGGCCGTCGCCTCCTACGACGAGGACACGACGACCATGGGCGTCGAGGCCGCCCGGGCCTGCCTCGCCGCTGCCCCCGAGGGTGTAAAGGTCGGCCAGCTCCTGTTCGTCACGACCGACCCGGCGTACGCCGACAAGACGAACGCCACCGCCATCCACGCGGCCTTGGATTTGGATCCGGGCACACCGGCCTTCGACATGGTCGGCTCGGTGAACTCGGCGAACGGCGCGATGGCCGCCGCCAACTTCGCCCCCATGCCGACGCTGGTCGTGTTCTCCGACCTGCGCACGGGCCTTCCGGGGGGCGCCGACGAGGCCGGCGGCGGCGACGGTGCGGCCGCCTTCCTGTACGCCCCCGACGCCCCCGCCCTCGTCGACTTCCTGGGCTGGGGGGCGGCGACCGACGAGTTCCTCGACCGGTACCGCGAGCCGGGTGACAGCCACTCCCGCCTGTGGGAGGAGCGCTTCGGCGAGCACGCCTACACGCCGCTCGCGGAGCAAGCGGTGGCCGAGGCGCTGAAGCAGGCCGGCGTCGGTCCGGCCGACGTCGACTACGCCATCGTGACCGGCGTCCACCCCCGCGCCATTCGGGTCGTGGCCAAGTCGCTCGGCGTGGGCAAGGAGGCGCTGGTCGACGACCTCACCGCCGCGATCGGAAACACGGGCGCCGCCCACGGACCCATCGTGCTGTCCGACCTCCTCGACCGGGTCGAGGCCGGCAAGACGATCCTGCGCGTGACCCTGGCCGACGGGGCGATCGCCACCGTCGTGCGCACCACCTCGGCGTTGATCGACTGGCGGTCGCGGCGCCCGGCGGGGGCGACGGTCGCGGCTCAGATCGCGGCCGGGCGTACCGACCTCGACTACCCCCGATTCCTCACGTGGCGCGGCCAGTTGCACCGCGAGCCACCGCGCCGTCCCGACCCGACGCCGCCGGTCGCACCCGCGTCGTTGCGCAAGGAGCGGTGGAAGTTCTCCTTCCACGCCAGCAAGTGCGACGACTGCGGCACCCGCCACCTTCCGCCGGCGCGGGTGTGTGTCAACTGCGGCGCCGTCGACCACATGAGCGAGGAGCGCCTGGCCGAGACGCCGGCGACCATCGCCACCTACACAGTCGACCGCCTGGCGTTCTCGCTTTCGCCGCCGATTGTCGCAACGGTCGTCGACTTCGACGGTGGCGGTCGCTTCCGCTGCGAGATGACCGACGTCGACCCAGACACCGTCGCCATCGGCGACCGGGTGGAGATGACGTTCCGCCGGATCAGCACGGTAGACGGCATCCACAACTACTTTTGGAAGGCTCGTCCAGAGCGCGAGGGAGGCAAGTAAATGGCATCCAGGGGCATTCGTGATCGAGTCGCCATCGTCGGCATGGGGTGCACGCAGTTCGGCGAGCACTGGGACAAGGGCGCCGAGGACCTGCTGGTCGACTCGGCGACCGCCGCCTTCGACTCGGCCGGAGTCAACAAGGACGACGTCGACGCCTTCTGGCTGGGCACGATGGGCTCGGGCATCTCGGGGCTGACGCTGTCGCGGCCGCTGAAGCTCGACTACAAGCCGGTCACCAGGTTGGAGAACATGTGCGCCACCGGGTCGGAGGCGTTCCGTAACGCGTGCTACGCGGTGGCGTCGGGCGCGGTCGACACGGCCATGGCCATCGGTGTCGAGAAGTTGAAGGACAGCGGGTTCTCCGGGCTGGTTGTGTCGCGCCCGCCGGATGACGGCTCTGCGGCCGAGCTGTCGGCTCCCGCCCTGTTCTCGCTGCTGGCGCCGGCGTATTCGAAGAAGTACGGCGTCGACAAGGACGAGCTCAAGAACGTCCTGACGCGCATCGCGTGGAAGAACCACAAGAACGGGGCCGTGAACCCGCGTGCGCAGTTTCGGCGGGAGGTCCCGATGGAGACCATCGCCGCCTCGCCGATCATGGCCGGCCAGCTCGGCATCTTCGATTGCTCGGGCGTTTCTGACGGCTCCGCCGCCGCCGTCATCGTCCGCGCCGAAGACGCCCACCGTTACACCGACAAGCCCATCTACGTGAAGGGTCTGTCGTTCGTCGCGGGCCCGGCCGCCGGCGTCATCGACCCCGAGTACGACTACACGACGTTCACCGAGGTCGTGCGCGCCGCCGAGGACGCCTACCAGCAGGCAGGGGTCGAGGATCCCCGGGCGCAGCTGGCCATGGCCGAGGTCCACGACTGCTTCACCCCCACCGAGCTCGTCCTCTACGAAGACCTGGGCTTCGCCGAGCGGGGTACGGCGTGGAAGGAAGTCCTCGCCGGCACCTTCGACCTCGACGGCGACCTGCCCGTCAACCCCGACGGCGGCCTCAAGGCCTTCGGCCACCCGATCGGCGCCAGCGGCCTGCGCATGCTGTTCGAGTGCTGGCTGCAGCTCCGCCAGGAGGCCCCGCCCGAGCGCACCATCAAGTCGATCGCCGCGGGCCGGAAGCTGGCCCTCACCCACAACCTGGGCGGCTCACCCGGCGAGTGCGTGAGCTTCGTCAGCGTCGTCGGCAGCGAGCCGAGCGCCTAACCCCCTTCTGCATTCTGAGGGTGGAAACCCCTCCTGACGTGTCGGTTTCCACCCTCAGAATGAGTCAGGCGGCCAAGCGCAGCTTCTCTCGGAGCGTTCGCACGACGTACCCGGGCCGCTGCCGGATCTGTTGTTCGCTGAACCGGGCGATGTCATAGCCAAGGGCTCGAAGCCGCTCGTCGCGGCGCTCGTCCATCTTCACGTCGAGTGGTGCGGTGTGGAATCGATCGCTGTCGACCTCGCCGATCACGAGTTGCTCGTCCCAAACGCTGTCGACGCGAGCGATGAATCCCGCCGCGTCGCCGATCTCCACCTGGAGCCTCGGCTCGGGTAGGCCCGCACCGCGCACGATGCTGAGAAACTCGAGTTCTAAGCCGCTCTCGGGAAGTCCCGACGCCTGTTCCATTGCGTCGACGACTTGGCGGAAAGCACGCGTCCCGGGCCGGCCCCGCCGCGCAAGCGTGGTCAACATCGCCCGAAGCTCGGGCACTATGGCGAGCCTCATGGCCACCGCGTTGTGTGCGGCTCGTTCGAAGCGCTTGAACCCGATCGCTCCGGCGAGCTCGAAGAGCATGCGGGCCGGTCGTGTCACGCGGATGCCATTCACGACGACCACGTGCTCGGCGGGCAGCCAACAGCTCTGATGCAGGGTGCCGAGCTTGAACTCGTGATCGTGACCGTACGGGGTCGAGACCTCGATCGGTTGATCGTCGAACCCTGGCACACGCCAGACCTCGGCCGACGTTCGATGCGACCCCGCTGCTTGTCGACCGGCCGCTAGAACGGCCGCCAGGATGGCCTGGTCTTTCGTCGCAGGCGCGCCAGCGACGGCGTACAAGGTCCGTTCTCGCCGTACGAGGTCGCCCACGGTGACGAGATGTTGGATTTGGCGGTCGGAGTAGCCCGCGCCACGGAGTTGGTCGGTTGTCAGCAGGCCCTTCTGTCCGGCCGCGAGGGACGTCGCAGGAAGCTTCATGCTGCTAGTGAAGCGGTGGGGTACGACAGCTTGCCCGGCACCGCCATTCTGAGGGTGGAAACGCCCCCCGGGGTGTCGGTTTCCACCCTCAGAATGCACGTCTGGAGATAAAACAAGAAAAGAGTTGTTTTACTGTGTCAATGGGGGCATACTCCTGGGCATGAGAACTGCCCTGATCACCGGAGCGTCTCGGGGGTTGGGACGGGCGCTGGCCCGTGCATTGGCGGAGCGGGGCTGGCGGCTCGTCATCGACGCCCGAGGCGTGACCGACCTGGAAGCCGTCGCCGAGGAACTGCGGGACCGGACCGACATCGTGGCCATCGCCGGCGACGTCGGCGACGAGAGCCACCGCACGGCACTGATCGACGCCGTCGGCGGTGGTCGGCTCGACCTGCTGGTGAACAACGCCAGCCTCCTCGGTCCGAGTCCCCAGCCGCGGCTGGCGGACTACGACCCCGACGTCCTGCGAGCGGTATACGACGTCAATGTCTTCGGCCCGCTACGGCTGACCCAGCTGGCG
>DASZJL010000155.1:0-5507 GCA_035948135.1 Acidimicrobiales bacterium
GAGGCCTGAAGGCCCGCTCGGGTGACGCCCCAGCAACCGCGTCCTCGTAGCCGTCGTCGATGACGAGAACGTGGTGGAGCTTTGGCAGTTCGGGACGGATGCGCTCTATGGCGTCGGCGAAGGGCCGCTCGGCGACCAGCGCCACTGCGGCCGCGTCGGACAGGAGATACGCCAGCTCGGCCTCGACGTAGCGGTAGTTCACGTTCACGGGGACAGCGCGCGCCTTGAAGGCGCCGAGCATCGACTCCAACCACTCGGCCCGGTTCCACGAGAGCACGGCCACGTGATCACCCGGTCCGACGCCAGCCTCGACCAGATGGCGACCGACCCGGGTCGCACGCTGGTCGAGCTCCGCGTAGGAGAGCCGGCGTTCACCGGCGACCAGCGCGGTGCGATCGGGGACGGCGTCGGCCGCGATCTCGAAGAGGTCAGCCAGGTTGAACGTCGTCAATCCGTGCTCCCGACCGGAAATGAACACGCGTACATATACTGCGCTCGATCACGATCGGGCAAGTGGGAGGTAGGCATGGCACCCCTCGACGGCATGGCGGCGCTGGTCACCGGGGGCGGCTCGGGGATCGGTTTGGCGTGCGCCCAGCGCCTGGCCAACGACGGCGCGCTCGTGACGATCTGCGGGAGGACCGAGCAGCGGCTGGCCGACGCGGTCGCCGCCATCGGGGATCAGGCCCGCTACGTCGTGGCAGACATCGCCGACGAGGCGGCGGTGACGAAGGCTGCCAAGGAGGCCGCCGAGCCGCTCGGCGGGCTGCACATCGTGGTGGCCAACGCCGGGGGCACACAGGCCATCGGGCCCCTCGCCCTGATCGACAAGGCGGCGTTCGAGGACGACCTCTCGGTCAACGTGACGGGAACCTTCCTCACCATCAAGGCGGCCGTACCCTTCCTCGCCGCTCCCGGACAGGGGGGCGGGTCGATCGTCGCCGTGTCCTCGATCGCCGCGGCCCTCACTCACCCGCTCATGGCCCCCTACAGCGTGGCCAAGGCCGCCCTCGACATGCTGGTCCGTAACGCGGCCGACGAACTCGGAGCCTTCGGCATCCGCGTCAACGGCGTCCGCCCCGGCCTCGTGCCCACGGGCGCGTCGGACCCGCTCGTCTCCCACGAGCCGACCCGAGACGACTACCTCGCCCAGATGCCGCTCGGCCGGCTCGGCACCGTCGACGATGTGGCGGCGGCCGTCCGCTTCCTGGCCGGGCCGGAGTCGTCGTGGATCACCGGCGAGATGCTGAATGTCGACGGCGGGCACACGCTGCGGCGCGGACCCAACCTCGACGCCCTCGTCGGCGTCCACTTCGCCGAGGCCCTCGAGGCCCGCCTCGGATCGGCGGCCCGGGCGTGACTCGTACGTGCGTGATCACCGGCGCCGCGTCCGGCATCGGCGCCGCCATCGCCAAGCGCCTCGACGCCGACGGCTGGCGGGTCGTCGGCGTCGACCTGAAGGACGCCGAGCTCTGCTGCGACTTGGCCACGCCGGCCGGCCGCGCCGAGCTGGTCGAGGCCGTCGCCGCTCTCACCGGCGGAAGCGTCGACGCGGTCATCGCCAACGCGGGCACGATCGGCCACGGGGCGGGGGATGTACACGTCAATTACTTCGGCGCGGTGAGCACATTGGCCGGGCTTCGGCCCCTGCTCGCCAACGGCGACGCACCCCGGGCCGTCGCCACCGCGTCCCTCGCGCTCGTGCAGGACGTCGACGAGGAGCTCGTCTCGGCCTGTCTCCGCGGCGCCGAGGAGGATGCCGCGGCGCGGGTCGACAACGTCGGGCTCGACACGGTGAAGACGTACGCGTCCACCAAGCGGGCGCTGGCGCGCTGGATCCGGGCCCACGCGGCGACGCCCGAGTGGGCGGGCGCGGGCATCGCTCTCAACGCCATCGCGCCGGCCATCATCCGGACGCCGATGACCGAGCCGATCCTCGCCGACCCGGGCGGGGGCGCCCTGCTTCAGGAGATGCTCCCGATGCCCTACGGCGGCGTGGCCGAGCCCGACGCGGTGGCGCACCTCCTCGCCTTCCTCGTGCACCCCGACACCTCGACCATCACCGGCCAGGTCTTCTTCATCGACGGCGGCGCCGACTGCATGCTGCGCGGCGACGACCCGTGGCGCTGACGCGAGCGGCTACGACGGAGGGATGAGGGCGTCCACCAGGTCCTCGACCCGGTCGACGACGTCGGCCTGCGGGGCTCGGACCGCCACCAGGTCGTCGAAGTGGCACAACCCCAGGAGCAGCAGGAAGAACAGCTTCACGGTGGCGTCGGGGGCGGGGTCGTCGGCCGGCAACACGGCCTTGAGCGCCTGCGCCCACGACCGGTGCCAGGAGCCGAGCAGCTGGGCGAGGCGAGGGTCGCGCGCGCTGGCCACGTGGAGCTCGGCCAGCAGGCGGCGCGTCTCCTTCAGCTCCGGTCGGAGGTAGGCGGCGGCGATGATCCGCACGGCGTCGGCTCCCGCGTCACGGGGCACGACGTCGGTCACCTGCTCGAGCGCCCGCACACCGGCGGCGTAGAGCAGGTCCTCGCGGCTGTCGTAGTGGTTGTAGATGGCGGCGGCCGTCACGCCCGCCCGGCGGGCGATCTCGTTCAGGGTGGCGCCGTCGAACCCAGACTCGGCGCATGCCGCGGCGGCGGCGTCGAGGAGCCGGGCCGCGGTCTCCTGTCCGTCGGAGTTGGGCGGCCGGCCGCGGCGATTCTTCCGTTCCGAGGCAGCCGGGGTGCGACTCACGCGGCAGAGCGTAGCCCGTCGGCGTTGCATTATGAACGGACAATCATTTATGTTCTCCGCGGTGGCTTCGAGGGGGGCCGTCGCGGAGGGCACGACGTTCGTAGAGCTGCGCGACATCGAGTTCGCCTACGGCCCCGTGCAGGTGCTCTTCGACGTCAGCTTCACCGTCAGTCGGGGCGAGGTCCTCGGACTGCTGGGCACCAACGGGGCCGGGAAGTCGACCGTGCTGCGCGTGCTCGCCGGCCTGGAGGTGCCGGCGCGGGGGACGGTGACCTTCGACGGCCGGGACGTGACCGGCGTTCCCGCCGAGAAGCTCTGCACGTCGGGCGTCGCCCTCGTCATGGGCGGCAAGGCGGTGTTCCCGGACCTGACCGTCCGCGAGAACCTGCAGCTGGCGGGGTTCACCATCCGAGCCGGCCTCGACGATCGCATCGGGCGCGAGCTGGAGCGCTTTCCCCAACTCGGGAAGCGTCTCGACACCAAGGGGGGATCGCTCTCCGGGGGCGAGCAGCAGCAGCTGGCGCTGGCCAAGGCCCTCCTGCTCGACCCCACGTTGCTCTGCATCGACGAGCTCTCCCTCGGCCTGTCACCGGTGATCGTCAGCGAGCTGTTCGAGGTGATCCGCAGAGTGAACGCCGACGGGTGCACGTGCGTTCTCGTCGAGCAGTCGCTGAACGTCGCCGCCCAGCTGTGCGGCCGGGCCGTCTTCCTCGAGAAGGGCGCGGTGAAGTTCGACGGCCCTGCCAACGAGCTCCTGGAGCGGGGCGACCTGGCCCGGGCCGTGTTCCTCGGTGAGAACGGCCATGGGCAAGGGCGTGCCCGGAGGTCCACGCGTTGAGCGACCTGCCCGCCGTCCTTCTGCTCGGCGTCGCCACCGGCCTGCAGGCGGCCCTCCTCGGCGTCGGCATCGTGCTCATCTACCGGGCCAACCGCTTCATCAACTTCGCCCAGGGCTCGATGGGTTCGATCGCGGCGGCTGTGCTGGCCGTGCTCGTCTTCAACCTCGCCTTCCCGTACTGGATCGCCCTTCCCATCGCCCTCGTCTTCGGCGCGGCGACGGGTGCGGGCGTGGAACGACTGCTCGGGTGGCGGCTGTTCGACAAGTCGCGGCTGGTGCTGATGGTGGCGACGATCGGCATCGCGCAGGTGATCCTGCTGCTGCTGCTCGTGGGTCCCCTCAAGGTCGACCCCGGGAGGCTCGCGGCCCACGGGTATCCGCAGCCCTTCGGTACGCACTGGACGATCGGCAGCGCCATCCTCACGTCGAGCCAGATCCTCACGATCATCGTGGCGCCCCTCATCGCCGTCGGCCTCTGGCTCCTGCTGACCCGCACGCGCACGGGCCAGGCCATCCGGGGGGCAGCGTCCAATCCCGACGCCGCGCGCCTGGCAGGCGTCTCGGTGCGGCGGGTGTCGCTGATCGTGTGGACGATCGCGGGCGTCATCTCGTCGGTCGCCGCCATCCTCTTCGCGCCGACGCAACCGGCCATCGGCTTCAACGACAGCGGACCAGGACTGCTGCTGCGCGGGCTCGCGGCCGCCCTCTTGGCAGGCATGGTGGACTTCCGGATCGCTGTCCTGGCCGGCGTCGGCCTGGGGATCGTCGAACAGGCGACGGTCTTCTACACGTCGACCCCGGGGCTGGCCGACCTCGTCCTCGCCATCGCCGTGGCGGTCGGCTTGTTGCTGCGGGCACGCGTGCTGCAACGCGACAGTCGCAGCGAGGATCGCCTCGTCGTCGAGCGTTCGGTGCCGCCGCTCCCCGAACGGGTGCGGAACCTCCTGGCGATCCGGCACGTCGGGCGCATCGGGTGGGCCGCCCTCTTCGCGGTGCTGGCCGTGGCGCCGCTGATGCCCGGGCTCAATACGCAAGAGCGCGCCCTGTTCCTCGTGTTCATGGTCTCCTACGCCTTGGTCGGCATGTCGTTCACGCTGCTGACCGGGTGGGGAGGACAGGTCTCGCTCGGACAGTTCGCGTTTCTCGGCGTCGGCGCCTACACGGCGACGAAGGTGAACGGGCTCGGGCTCCCTGCGATGCTCCTCATCGCCGGGTTCGTGACGGCCGCGACGAGCGTGCTGGTCGGATCCGTGGCCGTCCGCTTCCGCGGCCTGTTCCTCGCCGTGGTCACGCTGGCATTCGCGTTCGCGGCGCGCAGCTGGCTGTTCCGCCAGGGCATCTTCGTCTCCGATGCGTCGGCGATCGTCCACATCAACCCGCCGCACCTGTTCAACATGACCATCAAGACCGTCCGCGGCATCTACCCGGTCGCCCTCGTCGTCCTCGGGTTGACCGCGCTCTCGCTGCGCTCGGTCCGCCAGAGTTCGGTGGGCCGCGCCATCGTCGGCGCCCGCGACAACCCCGAGCTCGCCGCCTCCTACGGACTCCCGCCCACGAGCGCCATGCTCGTCGCCCTCGCCATCTCGGGCTTCGTCACCGGTATGGCCGGCGCTTTGTGGGGCATGGCCGCCGGCAACTGGAGCTTCGCCGCCTTCGACCCGTCGATGTCGTTCGTCCTCCTCTCGGCCGCGATCGTCGGCGGGCTGGCGACGCTGTACGGACCGATCCTCGGCGTCATCGCCGTGTTCGCGTGGCCCTACCTTGTCCCGCAGGCGAACACCCCGGCGGTCCGTGCTTTGACGTCCGGCGTGCTGCTTCTGGTAACGCTGATGTTCTTCCCCGGAGGACTGGCAGGCATCGTGGAGCGCGTGCGGCGGTGGATCGTCGAGAAGGTGGCGGCGGTGCTGCCGGAGCCCCCCCTGCGCCGTCG
>DASZJL010000156.1:0-13525 GCA_035948135.1 Acidimicrobiales bacterium
CATCGCCTGGCTGAGAGGGTCGAAGCGAACCACGTCGCGTCGGCCCGGGAAAAGGGCTGGTCGTGGCAGCAGATCGGAGACGCCTTGGGCGTCACCCGCCAATCCGTGCACACCAAGTACAACAAGGAGTCATCATGACCACCGAGTCCGTTGTGCCCGAGGTGCTTCACGTCTGGGCCGTCTATTTGCGGGCCAGCGAGGAGGCTCGTCGCCGAGGTGATCGCCGAGTTGGCACCGATCACGTCTTGCTCGCCTTGTTCGAGGATCCCTCGGTCGAAGTCGTGTTGGACGTGAGCCTGCAGCTAGCTCGCCAGGCCCTCGAGTCGCTCGATCACGAAGCCCTGGGTGCCCTGGGCCTGGGCTCCGGCACCGACGCTCCCCCACTGCCGATGCGCGCCGTGCCGAAGAAGCCGACGATCAGGGACGTCATGAACAAGGGTCGCCTCCGCATGACGCCCGCGGCAAAGAAAGTGCTTCAGGACGCGGTCAAGCCCAATCGCCGGAAGACCCAGGTCACGGCCCCGCAGGTGCTGGCCCAAATCCTCACGCTCCAACCACCAGATCCTGCGGCCGCGCTGCTGGGCGCTCTCGGCGTGAACACCTCGGAGGTTCGGCGTCGATTGGATGCGGTCACGCCCGACAGCTGAGTTCAGGCGGGGATCGCCAGCTCTACGCGTTGGCGCTCGAGCTCGCGTTTCAACGCCGCCCGCTCCGACTGCGAGCCTTCGGTCTCGATGGCGCGTTGGGCGGCGGCCAGCACCATGCGCTGGAAGTTGTAGGTCATCAGCGCGGTCGCGGCGTGCATCATCAGACGCAGGGCCGCCACCATGCGCTCGGCCTCTTCACGCTGCGGAAGGCTGGCCTCCAACAACGGGGCGCGTGCGAACTTCATGAACAGGTCGACGGCGCCGTCGGCCACCGCAGAGGCCGTCTCGAGTTGCACTGACGCCACCCGCATGAACTCCTCCATCGGCAAGCCTCCGCCGAGAAGGGTCAGCAGCATGCGCACGGCCTTGACGTCGGCCTCCGTGTACCAACACTTGCGGCCCGACCGACGCGGACGCAGCACACCCGAAGCCTCGAGTGACCGCAGCATGGCCGGGGGCACGCGACTCCGCTCGGCCAACTCCGCGAGCGTCAGGCGCTCTTCGGGGAGCTCGGTGATGGCGATGATCTCCTCGGGCTGCTCGGCCCCGCGCTTCACCGCTTGTTCGATTGTGCGCAGCGGGTACCCGCGATCCTTCAGGTCGCGGATCAGGCGCAGGCGCTCGAGGTGGCGGGCCCCGTACCAGGCGACCCGGCCCTCGTGACGGGGCGGCGGCAGGAGGCCCTTGGACTGGTAGGAGCGCAGCAGCTCGACCGTGATCCCCGCCTGCCGGGCCAACTCCTGCACCCGGTATTCCTTCACGCCGTCCTCCTTGTCACTTCAAGTGCGCAGAGTTCATTGAACGGTTACACAGCCTAGATCAACGATTTACGTTTCTGTGTAACCATCGGGGGTACGGCTTAGTCCCAATCCCTATTGCTGTCGGGCGGAAGGAGCGCGCATGGGCATCGCTGTCACGTTCCCGGGCCAGGGGTCTCAGTCTGCGGGTATGGGCGCGCCCTGGCAAGACACGCACGAGTGGTCGCTGGTCACACGGGCCGAGGAGGTGCTCGACCAGGAGGTCGCACCCCTCCTTGTCGATACCGACCCGGCGCGATTGCGTCACACACGTGAAGCACAACTGGCCGTGTTCCTGACCTCACTGCTCGCGTGGGAGGGGACAAAGGAAACCCTCAGTGACGTCACAGCTTTCGCCGGTCACTCGCTCGGCCAGCTCACGGCGCTGACCGCCGCCGGCGTACTCGACTTCGACGACGCCGTGCGCCTGGTCGCACATCGTGGGCAGTTCACGCAGGCCGCGGCCGACGCCAACGGCGGCGGCATGGCCGCCCTCCTGGGCGCCGACGAGGCGCAGGCCGAGGCGGCGTGCGAGGCCGCCCCCGACGCGTGCTGGCTGGCCAACGACAACGCCCCCGGTCAGCTCGTCATCGCCGGCACCGAGCCCGGACTCGAGGCGGCGGCCGAAGCCGCGAAGGCCCTCGGCGTGAAAAAGGTCGTGCGCCTCGACGTCGACGGCGCCTTCCACACGCCGCTCATGCAGGCGGCTGCTGACGACCTCTTCGCAGACCTGGCCGGCGCCAACTTCAGGCAACCCTCGGTGCCGGTCGTGTCCAATGCCGACGCCACCGCCTGCACCGACACTGACGGATGGCGCGAGCGCTTGGTCGAGCACCTCGTGCACCCCGTGCGGTGGCGCCAGTCACTCGACACCCTCGTCGACCTGGGCGCCGACACCCTCGTCGAAGTCGGTCCCGGCCGGGTGCTGACGGGCCTGGCCCGCAAGTGCCGGCCCGACGTGGCCACTGAGCTCGTGAACGTTCCCGTATGACCGTCGAGACCGTCCTCCCCGGCGAGCACCTCGACGTCCTCGAGCGGGTGATCGTGTCCCCCGCCACCGGTCGGTTCACGGCCCTGCCGCCCCAGACGGTAGCGACCGAAGGCGAGATCGTCATGCGGGGTCAGGCCGTCGGTACGGTCGACGGTCCGGGCGGCTCGGTGAGCGTGGAGAGCTTCTTCACCGGCTTCCTGATGGGCATCCTCGCCGTCCCCGGCGAGCGCATCCGCGAAGGCGAGCCCGTGGCCTGGCTGCGGACGACCGAGCCCGACATCGCGTGACGGCGGCGACGATCGCCGGCATCGGCACCGCCGTGCCCGATGCCCGGCTCACCAACGCACAGCTCGAGGCCCGGCTGGACACGTCGGACGAGTGGATCGTCGCCCGGACGGGGATCCACGAACGCCGGGTGGCGGCGCCGTCGGAGACCAGCGCCAGCCTGGCCGTGGCCGCATCGGCGGCCGCCATCAAGGACGCGGGCCTGGTGCCCGACGACGTCAGCCTCCTCGTACTCGCAACGACGACGCCCGACCAGGCCCTGCCCCAAACGTCCGCCCTCGTGCACGAGGGCCTCGGGTTGCGGTGCGGCGCCTTCGACGTCGGTGCCGCGTGCGCCGGCTTCGTCCACGCCCTGGTCGTGGGGGCCACCCTGCTCGACGCCGGCGACCTCGATGCCGTGGTTGTCGCGGGTGCAGAGACGCTGACGCGCATCGTCGACCCCGACGACCGCGACACCGTTCCCCTGTTCGGCGACGGCGCGGCCGCCGTCGTCCTCCGCCCGGCCGCGCCCGGCTACGGCCTGCAGGCGTGGGACCTGGGGTGTGACGGTTCGGCCTCGGGCATCCTCGCCATCCCGCCCGGCCGCCAGTTCATACAGATGGAGGGCCAGGAGGTCTTCCGGCGGGCGGTGCGGGCCGTGATCAGCTCCGCTGACAACGCACTACGGGCGGCCGGCTGCGCCCCCGCCGACGTCGACCTTTTCGTGCCCCACCAGGCCAACATCCGCATCATCAACCTGGCCGCGCAGCGTCTGGGCATCGCCGGCGCCCACACGATGGTCAATGTCGGCCGTTACGGCAACACGTCGGCCGCGTCGGTCCCGCTGGCGCTGGCCGAAGCCGTCGACGAGGGACGAGTGCACGACGGCGATCTCGTACTGCTCTCGGGCTTCGGCGCCGGGATGGCATGGGCCAGCGCCGTCATGCGATGGGGAGGTGTCTGATGGGTGGTCGCGTCGCTCTGGTGACCGGCGGCTCGCGCGGCATCGGCGCGGCCACGGCAAAGGCGCTGGCGCGCGACGGACATCGAGTGGCCGTCACCTACTCCGCCGACGTCGACGGTGCCCACGATGTCGTCGCCGAGTTGGACGCGCTCGGCGGCGGCGGTCTCGCCCTTCGAGCCGACGTCCGAGATCGCGAATCGGTCGACGCCGCGTTCGCCGCGGTCGAAGAAACGTGGGGACCGGTCGAAGTGCTCGTCGCCAACGCCGGCGTCACCGCCGACGGTCTCATCGTGCGCATGGGCGACGCCCAGTGGGACGACGTGGTGCGCACCAACCTCGACGGCGCCTTCATCGCGGTTCGACGCGCCGCGGCCGGCATGCTCCGCGCCCGGTGGGGTCGCATCGTCGCCGTCTCATCCGTGGCCGGCTCGGCCGGGTCCGCCGGACAGGCCAACTACGCGGCCGCCAAGGCCGGGTTGGTCGGGCTGACCCGCTCGGTGGCCCGGGAACTGGCGAGCAGGAACGTGACCGCCAACGTCGTCGAGCCCGGCCCCATCACGACGGCGATGACCAACGACCTGCCGGCAGCACGGCGCGAGGAACTGGCGCGGCAGGTGCCGCTCGGACGGTTCGGCACGGTCGACGAAGTGGCCGCCGCGGTGGCCTTTCTGTGCTCGGACGCCGCCGCCTTCGTCACGGGGGCCGTCCTGCCCGTCGACGGCGGCCTGGGTATGGGTCGCTGACCAGCTCGACAACTCGCAACTCGACAGATCGACAGATCGACAGATCGAAGGAAAGAGAGGAGAAAGCGCATGGATCGCAATGAGGTGTTCGAACAACTGCGGGACGCCACCGTCACCGTGCTCGGCGTCGACCGCGACGCCGTCACCGAGGGGGCCCGCTTCTTCGCCGACCTCGACGCCGACAGCCTCGACCTGGTCGAGCTGGTGATGGCCCTCGAGGAGCGCTTCGACGTCAGCATCCCCGAAGAGGAGCTCGACGGCATCAACACCGTCGGCAACGCCCTCGACCTCCTGCTGGCCAAGCTGGGGGCGCACGCGTGAGCGAGCGCCCGCGCGTCGTCGTCACCGGCATGGGGGTGAAGACCCCCGCCGGCACCGACCTCGACACGTTCTGGGAGACGCTGGTGGCCGGCCGGTCGACGGCCGGTCCGATCGAGGGCTTCGACACGAGCGAGCACCCGGTGAAATTCGCGTGCGAGGTGCGCGACTTCGACCCCGAGCCCTACCTCGGCACCAAGGAGGCGCGGCGGGCCGACCGCGTGTCCCAGCTGGGCGTGGCGGCCGCAGCCGACGCTCTCGCCCAAGCCGGCGACCTGGAGACCGATCCCGCCCGCTGCGCGGTCGTGGCCGGCACAGGGGTCGGGGGCCTGCAGACCCTCGAGGGCCAGGAGCGCGTCTATTTGGAGAAGGGTGCTGAGCGGGTCAGCCCGTTCTTCGTCCCGATGATGATGCCCAACGCCACCGGCGCCCTCGTCGCCATGCGCGGCGGCTTCACGGGCCCGAACCTCACGATGGTGACCGCGTGTGCAGCCGGCGCCCACGCCATCGGCGAGGCGGCACGCATGGTGCGCGACGGCTCGGCCGACGTCGTCGTGGCGGGCGGGGCCGAGGCGGCGGTGACGCCCGTCGCCCTGGCCGCCTTCTGGCGCATGGGTGCCTTGAGCGGTCGGGTCGACGACCCGACCCGGGCGGCGCGTCCGTTCGACGCCGACCGGGACGGGTTCGTGATGGCCGAGGGCGCGGCGTTCGTCGTGCTCGAGACCCTCGCGCACGCGGAGGCTCGTGGGGCGCGCGTCTGGGGCGAAGTCCTGGGCTATGGCCGCAACTGCGACGCCTTCCACATCACCGCGCCGTCACCCAGCGGCGCCGGCGCGGCGGCGTGCATGTTGTCCGCCCTCGACGACGCCGGGGTCTCCGCGTCCGAGGTGAGCCACGTGAACGCGCATGGCACGTCCACGCCTCTCAACGACGAGGCGGAGGCGGCCGCGATCACCAAGGTGTTCGGCGAGGGTGCGGTTCCGGTCACCGGCACCAAGGGCGTGACCGGCCACTTGGTCGGAGCGGCGGGCGCGGCCGAGGCGGTGGCATCGCTGCTCGCGCTGCACCACGGACTGGTGCCGCCGACCGCCAATCACGAAAACACCGATCCCGCCATCGCCGTCGACGTCGTCGCCGGTTCGCCGCGGCCGCTGCCGCCCGGGCCCGCGCTGTCGAACTCGTTCGGCTTCGGCGGTCACAACGCCGCGCTCGTCTTCGGACGGTCCCCCGCCGCGTGACGGCTCTGCTCGGTTCGCCGCTGATGCCGGTCGCCGCCGGCCGGGACGGCGCGGCCCAGGGCGAGCTGCGCGAGCTGGATGGCCGGCTCGTCGGCTGGTTCCGGCTCGAGGGCGGCAAGCGGCGAGGCGCCGTCGGGCCGACCGAGGGCGACACCATCGAACGCGTGGTGCGCGCCGCGTGCGACGCGGGTGTCCCGATCGTCGGCGTCCTGGCCACCTCCGGTGCCGACCTGACGGAGGGCGTGGCGTCGCTCCACGCGTGGGGACGCGTGGCCAAGGCCCTGAGCGACGCGTCGGGGTTGGTGCCCATCGTCCTCTGCGTCGTGGGCCCGTGCGTGTCCGGGCCGTCGCTGCTGTTGGGTCTGGCCGACATCGTGGTGATGACGGTCGACGCCTTCGCCTACGTCAGCGGGCCATCGGCGGTGGCGGCCATGACCGGCCAGACGTTCGACCACGGAGAGCTCGGCGGCAGCGACTGTCACCGCACCAGGAGTGGGGTGGCCACACTGCTCGTCGACGACGAAGATGCCGCGGTGTGGGCCGCGGCCGACGTGTTGTCGTACCTGCCGCCGAACAACTGTGAGGCGCCGCCCGTGTACGCGTCGACAGACGCGGTGCAGCGGCTGTGCACGACCGCGGCCGACCTCGTCCCGGCCACACCGACGGCGTCCTACGACGTCCGGCGGGTGGTCGCCGACGTCGTCGACGGGGATTCGTTCCTCGAGCTGCGGCCGTCCTTTGCGCCCAACCTGGTCACCGGCTTGGCGCGCCTCGGTGGGCAGCCGGTCGGCGTCGTCGCCAACCAGCCCCAGCAGCTCGCGGGCACGCTCGATATCGACGCCTCGCAGAAGGGCGCCGGCTTCGTCCAGTGGTGCGACGCCTTTAACCTGCCGCTCGTCACCTTCGTCGACACGCCGGGGTATCAGCCCGGCAAGGATCTCGAGTGGCGGGGCATCATCCGCCACGGCGCCCAACTCGTCCACGCCTACGCGGCGGCGACGGTGCCGCGGCTGGGCGTCGTGCTGCGCAAGGCGTACGGCGGCGCCTACATCGTCATGGACTGCAAGACGCTCGGCAACGACTACTGCTGCGCCTGGCCCGGAGCCGAGATCGCGGTCATGGGCGCGCCCGGCGCCGTCGCCATCCTCTCGGGCAAAGAGTTGGGAGCCGTCTCCGACGTCGAGGAGCGAATTCGCCGGCGCATCGAGCTGGAAGATGACTACCAGCGCCGGCACTGCACGCCCGACGCGGCGGCCGAGCGAGGCTTCGTCGACGAGGTTGTCGACCCCCGAGACACGAGGCGCGTGCTGTGCGGCGCGCTGCGCTCTTTGGCCAACAAGCGGGAGCGCCTCCCCCGCCGCCGCCACGCCAACGGACCCCTCTAGGAGGTTTCTGTGCTGCTGCAAGACAAGCGTCTGGTGATCACCGGTGTCCTGACCGATTCCTCGATCGCCTACTCCGTCGCCCGCCTGGCCCAGGAGCAGGGCGCCGAGATCGTGTTGACGTCGTTCGGGCGGGCCAAGCGGATCACCGAGCGGGTGGCCAAGCGCCTCCCGCAGCCGCCCGAGGTGATCGAGCTCGACGTCAGCAGCGAGGCCGACCTGGCCGCCCTCACCGACGACCTGCGTCGCCGCTGGGGCCGCGTGGACGGCGCCCTGCACTCCATCGGGTTCGCACCGGAGGCGTGTCTCGGTGGCGGCTTCCTCGACGCCGGATGGGAGGACGTATCGGTCGCTCTACAGGTGTCGGCCTACTCGCTCGCGTCGCTGGCGCGCGCCCTGACGCCGCTGATGACCGACGGCGGGTCGATCGTCGGCCTCGACTTCGACAATCGCCAGGCCTGGCCCGCGTACGACTGGATGGGCGTGGCCAAGGCCGCCCTCGAGTCGACCTCGCGCTATCTGGCGCGAGACCTCGGCGGCAGCGGGATCCGCGTCAACCTGGTGTGCGCCGGTCCCCTGCGCACGGTCGCGGCGCGTGGCGTCCCCGGCTTCGACCGCTTCGAAGAGGTCTGGTCAGACCGGGCACCGCTCGGTTGGGACCTGCGCGACCCCGAGCCCGTGGCCCGCGCCTGCGTCGCCCTCCTGTCGGACTGGTTCCCGGCCACGACCGGCGAGATGGTCCATGTCGACGGTGGCTTCCACGCCATCGCCGCCGCCGGCTAACGCCGCGGCGTTAGCAGTGCAGGATGCCCTTGGTCAGCGAGTTGCACTGCGGGGGCGGCGAGCCTGACGGAGGCTGCTGACCGCCGCCGTTGCCGCCGCCGGGGTTGTTGTTCGGCGGCGGCGACTGCGGGGGTGGTGGCGCGGCGGCGGCCGCCAGATCGATGTCGGCGGGTCCGCCGGTGATGACCGGATCCTGGGGTCCTTCGGCCTGGCCCTGGGTCCTGTTGTGGGCCTGGGGCTTCGCCCAGTTGACGGCCTCCCGCACCGTGACCCTGTGGTCGCCGTTGCTGTCGGCCTGGCCCTGCAGCATCCCCTGGTCGATCGCGAAGCCCGTCCACACCGACTCGTGCCAGTTGGGGTCCTCGTAGCCCTTCTGATTGGCCTGGGAGGCGGCGGTGAACAATCGCTGGGGACTCGAGATGCCCTTGTCGAAGGCGGCGGCCTCGCAGCCCGCGATGTCCACCCACGCGGTGCCCTGCAGGTTGCGCAGGTTGTTGCCGACCTCGTCGTCCGAGATGAACTGGTTGTCGACGGACCACAAATGCATGTGTCCCGCGGCGCACGGGCCGGTGCTCTGGATGCAGACGTGGCCCGAGTAGTGGAACAGCGTCAGCGTGTTCGGCCCGCTGTGCTGGACCAGCCACTGCATGGCCTGACGGATGTTGGCGGCCGTCGCCGCCCCGTCCACCAGCTCCAGAATGTGGTCACTGGGCCAGTGGTCGTTGCCGAGCACCTGCATGAAGGCGGCGGCGTCGCCTTCACCGCCGAGCGTCGCATGCGTGCGGCCCTGGTACTGCTGGATGCCGATCACAACCGCCCACACGTTGGGCGTGGCCCCGGGGGCGGCCAGGTTGGAGAAGGGTGCGGGACGGGCCGGTGCGGGCTTGGCGACGGCGTGGCCGGTACCCCCGCCGCCCCCACCGCCGCCGCCGACCGATGCGTGGCCGCCGCCACCACCGCCGCTCGGGCGGACCCGCAGCACGGGCGTGGGATCGGCGGGGCCGACGTCGTTGGTCGTCGGAGGCGTGGGTGTGTCAGTCGGGGCAACGTCCGGTGCGGGCGCCACCGTGGTGGGAACGGGCCCGTCGCGGGTCAGCAGCCTCCCCGCGTCCTCGCTATGAGCCGAGGAACAGGCGGCCAGGCCCAGTCCAACCAACAGGATGCAGGCCGCAGAGACCGCTCGCGGGGACACGCGTCGCACATCTTCCCGTTCGACCCGAACGCCTAACCCTCCTGCCTGGAGCGACGACTCTCAGCGGTTGCTCAGGCTGGCTGGGCGTCGACGGTCGCCGGGAAGTGCACGTACTCGTTGATCAGCAGACGGCCCAGTTCGGCGTCCGCCGGGCGCTCCTCATCGGCGCCGAGACGTCCCCGCCGGCGGAGGTCGTCCACCAGCGTGTCGAGGATCGACGCCAACGAGAGGTCGTCGGTATTCGTCCGCCACGCGTCGCGCTCGGCCTCGTCGACGAAGCAGTACGCCTTCCACGAGATCGAGAGCCGCACCTCGTCTTCGTCGTAGCCGCTGATGACATTGTCACTAGTACTGACCTTGTCGTCGTCGCGCACCGTCCAGCGACCGTCACCCTCGTAGAAGAGACGCATCCCGGCCCGGACGCGGCCCAGCTCGCGCTCGTCACCCAGAACACGGTCGACGCCGTGGAACACACTGTCGGTGTCGAGCACGACGGCCGTGTTGTGCCTCGGCGCGTACGTCGCCGCCTCGCCGCCGGCGCCGTCGGGGTAGTACGCCAGCTCGCCGCCCTGGCCACCGCCGAAATAGGAGATACCGGTGGCGATCGGCATGCGCCACCGCTCGAACAGGCCGCTGTGGTGCATCACCACGAGCAGCCACTCAGGGACGATCTTGCGGTTGGCGCCCCGGAACTCGGGCACGTCGGTGTGCACGGCGAGCTCCTGGCCGGGAAGCAGGATGTTGGCGTACCCGATCGCGGGCTCGATGACGTCGCGGCCGTGCAGGCGGCGGGCGGCGTCGAGCAGGGCGGCGTGCGTCATGAACGACTCGATGCCCGGTGCCTCCACCTCCTCGCCGTAGGCGTAGGTCTCACGGAAGTAGTTGGTGCGGGCCGCCATCAGGCCGCGGTCGGCATCCTTGCGGCCGAAGCGCCCGCCCGTGCGCACGAAGTTCACGGCCGCGTCGTAGCGCTGGGCCAGCTCAGGGGCGAAGGTCGTGGGAAAGCCTTCGTTGCTGTAGAGGCCGTAGCTCGGGAACCGCCGCCACAAGTCGAGAATGTCCGCCGCGTCCCTGTCGCTCATCAGGGGGTCGACGACGATCACATCGGCAGGCACGGTTACCAATAATGCCGCATGAGGTCGCTGGCCCACGCCGGCTGGTACACCGGGCCGCGCGGGGCGAACTCCACCATGAACGGCTTGATGTCGAGCACCGGCGTGCCATCGAGCGCGTCGAGGCCCCGCACTTGCAGCTTGAAGCCGTCGACGTCGACGAGCTCGCACCTGCTGACACCGATGCGGTTGGGGCGGGCCTTGGCCCGCTGGGCGAGGATGCCGACTTCCGGCCAGTCGGGATTCCCCCGCGGCCGGCGTGCCCCCCGAGTGACACTGTCGGGTTCGACCAGGTGGAAGAAGTACACGACCTCGAGGTGGGAGAACTCGTCGAGGCCCGCGATCGCGTCGGCCTCGAACAGCCCTCCCTCGAGCACGATCGTGGCTTCCACGTTGCCCCAGTCGTCATCGACGGGCTCGCTGCGCCCGCCCACGACGTAGCCGATGGGTTCCAGAGTGATGCTCACGTGACTATGCCTCCAAGACCTTGACGACGCCGGAATCGCCGTCGACCTCGATGAGGGCGCCGTCGGGGATGCTGCGGGTGGCGCCGGTGACGCTCACGACGGCGGGGATCCCGAGCTCGCGGGCGACGATGATGGCGTGGCTCATCTCCGCCCCGACGTCGACCACGACGGCCTCGGCCGGCACGAACAGCGGCGTCCACGAGGGGTCGGTGATGGGCGCCACCAGCACGTCCCCCGGCCCCAGCCCGCGCGGGTCGAGGGGGTCGAGGACGACGCGCGCCCGTCCCCGCGCCACACCGGGGCATCCGGCGATGCCGGTGAGCGAGCTGCCGACCTTGGCCAGCTCGATCGGCGCGTCCCGGCGCTCCCACGTGTCGGGCGGGGGGATGCTGCCCTCGAACACGAACGGCGGCACGAGGGAATCGAGCCATTCACGCTTGGCCCGCCGCTCGTCGATCACGCCCAGGTACTGGGCCGGCGCCGCCACATAGCTCCGCAGTTCGGACTCCGTCACCAGCCACATGTCGCTCAACGCCGCGGGCCCGCCCCGGTCGCGCGCCCGCCGGGCCAGCTCCCGCTCGACGATGCGGATGCCGTGAATCGCTCGCACGATGGTGGTCTTCGAACGCTCGCGCCCCTGCGACAGCACGGCGGACGCCCGCAGGGCCTTGTCGAACTGGAAGCGGGTGGCCCGACCGAGCCGGGCCCGGGCGACCGCCACCGCCTGTTCGCGCTCGGCCGCCAAACGATGCTGCTGGTTCCGCGGCGAGTTGGTGTCGGCCGCGTTACGCATGCAGGCGATGGCGGCCAGCGCCAGCTCGGGCTTGGTCGCCCACGTCTCCGACGACCCCTCCCACTCGTTCGGGCCGCGACACCCGAACTCGTCCAGGAACGTCACGAAGGCGTCGTCGAACTGGGCCGAGCCCTCGGCCAGGCGTGACAAGTCCCACATCGCGAACGACGGCGCGGCCGACTCGACTTCGCCGATACCGGCGAGGAGGCGGTTCGGCAGGGAGGCATCGCCCAGGTTCTTGTCGCAGATTTGCGCCAGCAGCCCGCGCGCCGCCGTCGCTTTGAACGAGGTCAGGATGTGGCGGTCGAACAGGTGGCGGAACTCGGACTTGAAGGCGAACACCCGTGCCAGCAACTCGTCGTCGGACGCCGTCGCCAGGAGCGGGGTGCCGGCGATGAACTTCGTCACCCTGACCTTGTCGTCTTCGAGCTCGGGCAGCGACTTGGTCCCAAGGGTCTTGAACAGCGTGCGGGCGACGCGCAGCGACGCGCCGAGGTTCTTGTCGCCGGCCTGGGGCGCGTACGGCGGCGCATCGGACTCGCCGAAGAACAGCCGGTCGATGTCGTCGACAGTGAGGCCGGGGGTGCGCACCGCGAACACCCGGATGAACGACGCGTTGAGGTAGCCGTAGCCGCCGAAGCAGCCGAGGATGCCCATGGGATCGGTGCCGAAATCGCTGTCGAGGTAGACGCCGAAGTCACGGAAGGCATCCCGCCACCCGAGCTCGGCCTGCGACCCGTAGAGCGGCCACGTGAGCGGTGACACGACCACCGGGAAGACCTCGCCGATGTTGCCCCGCGTGTATATCGGGTAGCGCCGGCTCGGAACGTCGTCGACGACCCAGATCTTGTCCTCCATCCCCGTTGCCCCCTTCTTGACTCCGGCTCAGGCCGACTGTTTGGTGGTGCGCCGGCGACGCCCGTTGGTCGTGGGCGTCAGCACCTCCACGTCGATTTCCGCCCCCTCGAGGAAGCTGCGCAGCTCGGCAATCGCCTGCTCCTTCCACTCGTCGAGGGTGTCGGTCATCTCCGCAAATCTTCGCGCCTGAATCCGCATCTGGTACTGGATCAGCACCAGGGCGCCAAGGCCCATCAGCACGAGCCCTCCCAAACCGCCCGAGATCAGGTACGGCAGTTGCAGCTCGATGTGGCTTTCGTCGCGCACGCCCAGATAGCCGACGAGCACGGCCACCAGGCCGGCGATCGTGAGGCCGGCGGCCAGTGCCTTGAGACCGAAGTCGCTGAGGCGGTCGTCCATGTCCTCTCCTTGTCCTTTTCTATTCGGGGAGACGGGTCTTGTTGCGAAGCAGGTACACGGCCGCGGCGAGAACGGCGACCAGGATGATGAACCGGTACCCCGACAGCACGCGGTCGGCGACCACGTTGCGAGGCCTGCGGCCCAGTTGGAACGGAGGCGGGCCCGCCGCCGCGGGTGCAGCCGACGGTGCGGCAGTGGGACCGCCGAGGAGCGCAGGCTGTTCGGCCGGCGTCGTCAGCTCGGGCGTGGTCGACACCGGCTCGGCGCCCAGCGACGTGTCCGGCGCGGTGGCGGTGACGCCGCTTACGTCGGCGCTCGGCGCGCCCAAGGACAACGGCTGGCGGGGGCGGCCGGCGGCGTTGGCGATGACCTCGCCGAGCAGCAACGTCTCGTCCTTGCCGATGTCGGTCGGCAGCGAAACCTGGGGCGGGACGGTGTAGCGGAACTGGAGGGCGGCCCCACTGACCGTGCCCTCGGTGTCGGTCACCTCTTTGTCGACCGGCACCGCCCGGATCAAGAGGCCCTGCTGGTCAAGCTGCGCCAGGCTCTTGTTGAGCTGTTGCAGAGCGCTGGCGGG
>DASZJL010000157.1:0-1597 GCA_035948135.1 Acidimicrobiales bacterium
GCCGTTACGTTGCACGTGGCGCTACTCGTGGTCGTCCCCGGTTGCGCCATCGCCGCGTGGTGGCAGATCAACCGGGCTCAGGACGGCAACCAGCTGAGCTACCTCTACTCGGTGATGTGGCCCGTCTTCGGACTCCTCGCCGTCATTTTCTGGTGGATGCTCATCCACACCGATTACGACGCGGTCGGCCTCAAGGGGATGCGGCGGCAGCAAGCGCAGTCGCACGCGTCGACAACCGCTGCCGTGGTCACCCCGCCGGCTCCCGCCTTCGTCGTCCCGGAGGTGTCCGTCGGTTCCGCCGCCGACGACCCAGAGCTCGCGGCCTACAACGCGCGGTTGGCCGAGCTCGCCGCCAAGGGCGCAAAGACCTGGCGCCACCGCGAAGAAGTCGTGGTCCGCCGTCCGCAATGAGGCTGACCGAACGCGGCCTCGAAGGGGCGCTCTACCGCTACCAACTGATGGCGAACATCGTCGGCGTGCTCGTCATCCCGCTGTTCGTCTTCTTCTTCCTGAGCCTCGGGCTCGGCGGTTTCAAGATCGAGCTCGCCATCCTGGGCGTGGCCCACGGCTACCTCTACGTCGTGTACCTGATCGCGGCCGGGCACCTCGCCCTCAAGGCGCGCCTGCACGTCAAGGACGGGAGATTCAGCCCGAGCGGGGTCGGATGGATCATCCTGATGTTCGGCGCGGGCCTCGTGCCCGGCTTGACGTTCGTCGTCGAGTGGCTCGTCGTCACCCGCAAGATCCACCCCTTGCTCGCCGCGCCAGCGGCCGGGGCGGAGCCGGGGGTCAGCCCAGTCGCTCGATGACGGTGCCGTTCGCCTGGCCGCCGCCCTCGCACATCGTCTGGTAGCCGTAGCGCCCGCCGGTCGCCTCCAGGTGGTTCAGCAGTGTCCCCATCAGTCGGACCCCGCTCGCGCCCAGTGGGTGGCCGATGGCGATGGCGCCGCCGCGCGGGTTGAACCGCGCCATGTCGTAGGCGAACTCCTTCTGCCACATCAGCGCAATGGCGGCGAAGGCCTCGTTGCACTCCACGGCGTCGAACTGGTCGACCGTCATGCCGGAGCGCTTGAGCAGCTTGTGCGTCACGGGCACCGGCGCCGACAGCACGATGGCCGCATCGTCCGCTGCCACGGCGAAGTGCACGAAGCGGGCGCGGATCGGCAGCCCCAGCTCCTCCGCCGTCGCCCGCTCCGCGATCAGCATGGCGGCGGCGCCGTCGGTCACCTGCGACGCGTTTCCGGCCGTGATGTCGGGCGCCGTCTCGGGCTCCCAGCTCTGTGCCGCCGGCAGGGCGGCCAAACCCTCCAGCGTGGACGTGCGCCGGATGCCCTCATCGATCGTGAGGTGCTCGCCGGTCAGGGTGCCGTCCTCGGCCTTGATCGGCACGGCGACGGCCTCGTTCTCGAAATGGCCGGTGTCCCAGCTGTCGGCGGCCCGGCGGTGTGACTCGAGTGCGTACGCGTCCATCTCCTCCCGCGAAATGCCGTAGCGGTCGGCCAGCACCTGGCTCACCCGGAACTGGGTCCAGAGGCGGCCGTCGACGTGCTCGAGGAACGACGGCGGGAAGGGCCCGGTACCGCCACGGGCGTTCGAC
>DASZJL010000158.1:0-3462 GCA_035948135.1 Acidimicrobiales bacterium
CCCGCGCTGATCTTCCGCAACGCCCTGTACCTAGACACGCCGCCCGTCTCCCTCGGCGGACCAGCAGTCTTCACGGCCGACCACCCGCCCTCCGGCCGACGTCGACGAGTTCGTCGAGGCGCTGAGCCGGGTGGCGGCCGGGGGCACCGCCCTCGACCCCGAGGTCGTTACGCAGCTCATGGGCGCCAGCCGCCGCACCGGCAGGCTCGGCACGCTCACCGCCAGAGAACGCGACGTGCTCGCCCTGATGGCTGAGGGCCGCTCCAATGCCGCGATCGCCGGGATCCTGGTGGTTCCGAGCGGTCCGTCGAGAAGCACGTCGGGAACATCTTCAGCAAGCTCGGCCTGGCACCCTTGGACCCCGACCACCGCCGGGTGCTGGCCGTCCTCCGATACCTGGAGTCCTGAGCACCCTTTCGGCATCCTCGGTCCCCAGCGCCTGGTCGAAAAAGGCCGGCGCCCCGGCATCAGGCCCTCCACGACGACCTCCCTTGACAAGATAAATGAGTAGAGTCATAATTGAGTCTAGTCAGAACGTTCCAAGGGCCGAGCCAGGAGAAGGACTTGCCGGAGCGACGCCAATCGTTAACACGCCTAGGGAGAACCACCATGAGCGCGCAGAACACCTCGACTGAACCTGTCATCACCCAGTACGCCAAGGCGCCGGCGCGCACCGTGACCGCTGGCGGCGTCACCTACGCCTACCGGGAACTGGGACCGAAGGGCGGAATCCCCGTCGTTTTCTTCGTCCACCTCGCCGCGACCCTGGACAACTGGGACCCCCGGATCATCGACCCGATCGCCGAGAACCGGCACGTCATCACCTTCGACAACCGCGGCGTCGGCGCATCAAGCGGAGCCGCGCCTGACACCGTCGAGGCGATGGCCGATGATGCCTACGCCTTCATCACGGCCCTCGGTTACGACAGGATCGATGTCTTCTCCTTCTCTCTGGGCGGCATGGTGGCCCAGGCCCTGGTGGTCAAGCACCCCGAACTCGTCCGCAAGCTCGTGCTGACCGGTACCGGCCCGAAAGGCGGAAAGGGCATCGACAAGGTCGCCGGCGTCACCTACCGGGACATGCTGCGGGCGGCCCTGACCCGGTCGGACCCGAAAGAGTTCCTGTTCTTCAACCGCAACGCCGCCGGCAAACCCGCCGCACGTGCGTTCGTCGACCGGCTCGCCGAGCGCACCGTCGACCGTGACGCCCCGATCTCGGTCAAGACGTTCCAGACGCAGCTGAAGGCGATCAAGAACTGGGGACGCGGCACGCCCGAAGACCTGTCGACGATCACCCGGCCCACCCTGATCGCCAACGGCGACAACGACCGCATGGTGCCCTCGAACCTCTCTGAGGATCTCCACCGGCGCATCAAGGGCAGCGAGCTGATCGTCTACCCCGACTCCGGCCATGGTGGCATCTTCCAGTACCACGAGAAGTTCACCCCCGTCGCCGTCGAGTTCCTCGGCCGCTGATTACCGCCCTCGGCCTCTAGGCCAGGCCGCCCCGACCTGCCTGACGGGCGGCACCTCCCAACCATCGACTGGAGCACGCAACCATGACTGAGCAGAGCACCATTCGCTACGAGCGCACCTCACCGCAGGTCGCGAGGATCACCTTCGACAACCCGCCCGTCAACCTCATCGTCGGGGAAACCGTCCTGCGCCTCGCCGCGATCGTCGACGAGCTGGCCGACGACCTGGACATCCAGGTCGTCGTGTTCGACAGTGCGGTGCCGGACTTCTTTTCCAACCACTTCGATCTCGCGGCCGCCGCCGACTTCCCCGCCCCAGCGGGGGACGACGAGCTGCCGGTGTGGACCGACCTCGTGCTGAAGATCTCGAAGGCGCCCTACGTGACGATCGCGACCATCCGCGGCCGCACCCGCGGCGGCGGCAACGAGCTCGCCCTCGCGCTCGACCTTCGCTACGCCAGCCGCGAGCACGCGATCTTCGGGCAGCCCGAGGTCGGCAGCGGCCTGCTGCCCGGAGGCGGCGGCACCGAACGACTCCCGCGCACCATCGGACGCGACCGGGCGCTGGAGGTCATCCTTACCAGCGCCGACTACGACGCCGACACGGCGCAGCGATGGGGCTGGGTGACCCGCGCCCTGCCCGACGCCGAGCTCGATGCCTTCGTCGCCGCCATCGTCGCCCGGCTCGCATCCTTCGACCGCACCTCGCTCGCCGCCGCCAAGAAGGCGATCAACCGCGCCACCCTCCCACCTGACGCCGACCTCGCCGCCGCCTACGGCGAGTTCGCCCACTCCCTAACCCTTCCCGGGTTCCTCACCCGCGCGGCCGGCGCACAGGCAGTCATCGAGCAGGCCGGCATCGACGTCGAGTACCGGCTCGGGGAGTACATTGGCCTCGCCAACCAGCAGAAGTAGCGTTAAGGGCCGCAGCATCGCTGCGGCCCTAACATTTTGCGTCGACGGCCCGGAAGCGCCACCATCAGGGCTGCGCCGCGTGCGTGGAAGAATCAGCCCGCGCACATCTGAACCCACTCATTGGGGACTACTCTCAAAATTGAGTAGAGTCATGTCTTATTCGGGAGGACACTCGCCATGCCCGTCACCACTACCCCGGCCGGGCGGCGCGAGCGGAACAAGCAGGAGAAGCTCGACCGCATCGTCGCCGCCGCCAGCGAGCTGTTCGCCGAGCACGGCGTCGATGACGTCACCACCCAGCAGATCGCCGATAAGGCCGACATCGGCACCGGGACGCTGTTCCTCTACGCCAAGACCAAGGGAGAGCTTCTGCTGCTCGTGCAGAACTCCCACTACGTCGAGGCGCTCGAGCGGGGCCGGGCGGACGCTGAGGCAATCCTCGACGTGCTGGACGCCGTGCTGGCGATTGTCCGCCCAATCGTCGAGTGCAACCGGGTCCAGATCGACAACGGCCGCACCTACCTGCGGGAGATGGTCTTCGGCGACCCGCAGGATTCCCGCCACGCCGAGGCGCTCGCCATCGTTGCGCAGACCGAGGAGGCTGTCGCCGCAGTCCTCGGCCGCGACAACCGGGTCCGAACGGCTGAAGCGGCCACGCTGGCGCGCGTCGTCTCCGCGATCATGTTCCTCAGCATGGCGGCGACAGTGAACGTCGGCCTAAGCGTTGACGACGTCGTGCAAGACATCCGGAACCAGCTCCGCGTCGTCCTGCTCAGCCCAACCGCAGATCAGACTACCGGACGTCCAGCCCGGTGACGGTTCTTCCGAGGAGCATCCGCTGTATCTCGCTCGTGCCCTCGAAGATCGTGAAGATAGTGGACTAGCGGGCAGTTTCCGCAGGTCAGCGGACCGTCGATCCCCGTGGTATCAGCACGGATCCAGCACCGGATTTCCTAGGGTGGCGACGGTTTCCGGCCGCCACGCGCACGTTGCCGAGCACGGGCACACACGGCCCAAGCGGGCGCCGCAGCCCCGCTGACAGCTCTCGGCAGAGAGCTACGCCAAGGTACAT
>DASZJL010000159.1:0-27681 GCA_035948135.1 Acidimicrobiales bacterium
ATGATCCCCCCGACGAGGCCGAGGACCGACGCCTCGACCAGGAACTGGCGGCGGATGACCCGGGGCGTGGCGCCCAGCGCCTTGCGCAGCCCGATCTCACGGATCCGTTCGGTCACCGAGACCAGCATGATGTTCATCACGCCGATGCCGCCGACGAGCAGGGAGATGCCCGCGATGCCGCCGAGCAGCACGGTCAGCGTCTTGTTCACCGAGTTGGCCGTCGTCAGCAGCGACTCCTGCGTCGTGATCGTGAAGTCGGCGTTGTTGGCCGTGACCTTGTGCAGGTTCATCAACTCGTTCTGCACCTCTTGGTACGCGGCGGAGAGCGTGTCGCTCGAAGTCGCGGACAGGTAGATGGCGTTCACCGAGGTCCGAGCGTTGCCACCGAAGAGACGCTGGGCGGCCGTCGAGTACGGCACGATCGCGGTGTCGTCGTTGTTGGCCGTGCCCGACGAGGAGCCGGTCGACTGCAGCACGCCGACCACCTGCAGCGGCACGTTGTTCAGCGTTACCATCTCGCCCACCGGGCTCTGGCCGCCGAAGAGCTGCTGGGCGGTGGTGGGCCCGAGCACGACGACGGCGGCCGCGCTGTTCTCGTCGGCTGCGGTCAGAAAGCGTCCGCTGTCGATCTTGCGCGCCCGAACCGACGCCCACGCGGGCGTGCTACCGACAACGCTCGTCGTCCAGTTGGTCGACCCGATCGTCAGTGTTCCCGACGACATCGTGGCCGGGGCGACCTGGGCGACGTCGGGCGTCACCACCTTGGAACCCAAAGCGTCGGCGTCGGCCTTCGTCAACGTCGACGCCGATCCGAAGCCGCCACGAATGCCGCCGGTCGTCGAGCTCCCCGGCGACACGATCAGCAGGTTCGTCCCGAGGGAGTTGATCTGATCGCGGACCTGCGCCTGGGCGCCCTCGCCCAGGCCCACGGTGAGAATGACGGCGGCGATGCCGATGAGGATGCCCAGCATCGTCAGCCCCGACCGCAGCCGGTGCGTGCGAATGGCGTCCAAGCCAGTCTTGACGGTGTCGAGCCAGTTCATCGCGTCGAGATGACGAAGTCGGCGGCGGCGTCGACCACCCGTCCGTCGAGCATGCTGACCACGCGGTCGGCGGCGGCGGCCACGTCGTGCTCGTGGGTGATCAGCACGACCGTGCGACCGGAGCGGTGCAGGTCCTGGAGGAGCCCGAGCACGTCTCGGGTGGACGCCGAATCCAGGTTGCCGGTGGGCTCGTCGGCCAGTATCAGGGCGGGCTCGGTGACGAGGGCGCGAGCCACCGCAACGCGCTGCTGCTGGCCACCGGAGAGCTCGCCCGGGCGATGGGCGATGCGGTCCTCGAGCCCGACGCGGCCCAGCGCCGCCACCGCTCGCTGGCGCCGCTCGTGGCGGGGCACGCCCGAGTACGCAAGCGGCAGCTCCACGTTCCCGAGGGCGGTGAGCGACGGAAGAAGGTTGAACTGCTGGAAGACGAAGCCGATGCGGCGGTTGCGGATGGCGGCCAGCTCGTCCTCGGTCATCCGGCTGACGTCTTCCCCGGCCAGCAGGTACCGGCCTGAGGTCGGGACGTCGAGGCAGCCGATGATGTGCATGAGCGTCGACTTGCCCGAGCCCGACGGCCCGGCGATGGCGACGAACTCGCCGTCCTCGACCGCGAGATCGACGTCACGAAGCGCCGCGACCTCGAGACTGCCCGTGCGGTACACCTTGGACACGCGACCGAGCCGGATGACCTCGGATCGGGCCGCGTCAGGTCGGGCGATGTCGGATCGGGTGACCGTTGTCCGGCCGTACGGACCGAGGAGATCCATCAGTCGCCCGGCCTCACGAGTCCACCGCCGCCTCCGCCGCCGCCACGGAATCCGCCGCCGCCGCCGCCGAAGCCGCCGCCTCCGCCGTTGGTCTGGGCCCTATTGGCATTGGTGGCAGCCGTCGGGATCGTGACCACGACCAGCTCGCCGCGTGTCAGACCGTCGGTGATCTGCGTGAAGCCGCCCGAGGTGATCCCCGTCGTCACCGGTCGCTGTGACTTCTTGCCGTTGGCGGAGATCGTCACGGAGGACTGCCCGTTCGACCGGGTGATGGCGAGCGTCGGTACCTGCAACACGTTGGTGAGCTGGTTGTAGGTGATCGCCACGTTCACCGTGGATCCGGCAAAGAAACCCTGGGGCGTGCCGCTCAGCGTGACGACCACGGGGAAGCTGGAAACGCCGGACGAGGTGGTGGCGATGGCGCCGACCGAGGTGACCGTGCCCGTCGCGCTTGGTGTTTGCGACTGGCCGCCGAGCGCACCCTGCGCGGCCTGCGCCTGGCTGTTGTCGGCTGTGGTCGTCGGCGTGGTCTGGCCGCCGCCCGCCCCGCCGCCGCCGAAGAAGCGGGCGGCGCCGCCACCGCGCCCGCCGGCAGCCGGGGAGCTCGACGGCGTCACCGTCGTCGCCTGGCCGACGGCGATGCGCCCGATCTGGGTGTCGTCCACGCTCACGTTGACCACGTAGGTGCCGGTGCTGATCATCTGGACCTGCGGCGTCGAGGAGCTCGACGAGGACGAGCTGGACGACGAGTTCGAGTTGCCCCCCGAGAAGCCGTTGCCCCCGGCGCCGGAGCTGCTCGACGGCGTGTTCGTCCGGCCCGACCCGGTGGACGACCCGCTCAGGTTCGTGCCTCCCGTTCCCGTGCCGCTCAGCTGCTGCCCGACGGTGAGGTTGACGGCCGCCACCGTCCCGTCGATGGGTGCCGTCAGCGTGGCGCCGCTGAGAGACGCTTGCGCACTTGCCAGTTGGGCCTGGGCGGCCGCCAGGTTGGCCTGGTCGGACGCGATCTGGGCGCTCGATGACGCAGTCGTCTGGTCATTCGAGAGCTTGGCGGTGGCCGAGTCCACGCTTGCCTGGGCGCTGGTCACCTGGCTCTGCAACGCGGCAGAGTCCAGCGTGGCCAACACCGTTCCCTTGGGGACCTGCTGGCCGGCCTTCACGTTGACGGCCGTCACCTGGCCCGACGTCGAGAAGCTGAGGTTCTCGCTGTCCGCCGGCGCCAGCGTGCCCGACGTGGAGACTGTCTGGCTCATGGGGCCGGCGGTAACGGCGACCACCCGCTGCACCGGACCGGTCTGGGCGGACGAGGACGATGAGGAGTGGACCGCCCACCAGACCGCAGCGGCGATGACGACGATCAGGGGGATGAGGACGATCGGTCGGAGCACGTTCCGGCGCAGCCACACAAGGCGGCCGTGGCGCGGGCGCTCCCAGTCGTTGCCCATGTCGTCGCCGGCCATCCCGCCGGCGTCGCGGTCGATGGTGGCGGTCACTGCGGGGTCGCGCCCGTAGCCGGGGCCTGGCCGCCGCCGCCGCCACCACCGCCGTCGCCGCCAGCGCCGAAGCGACCGCCGCCGCCCCGACCGAAGCCGCCGATGCCCTGCACGACGTTGGTGGCTGTCACCGTGCCGTCGCTGTTGGTGGTGCCCCGAACAACGATTGCCTGGCCCGTCTGGAGGTCATTGATCGACACCGTCTTGAGCACCGAGATCGCCGTGCTGCCGTTCGTGTTGACCGTCTTGGTCGCGCCCTGGTTGTCGGTCACGGTCAGCGTCGTCCCCGAGATGCTCTTGACCGTGCCGTTGGCGAAGCTGTTGGGGTCGGGCCGAGTGACGCCGGGAGCGGTCGACGGCGGCGTGCCGTTTCCGTTGCCGGTCCCGTTGCCATTGCCGCCGAAGCGCCGCCCGCCTCCACCCGGACCGCCGCCGGGGCCGCCCAGCGCATTCATGGTGCCGGTGTCGGTGATGCGGGCCGCGGTGAGGGCCGTGGTGCCGTCGGGTGTGCCGTTGGCCGTGACCCGGTCGCCGACCTTGATGTCACTCAGCGCGCCGCTGACCGTCTTGTAGAACTTGGTCGAGCCGCTGGTGACGACGGTCGTGGTGCCTCCCCCGGGGTTGGCGCCGTTGTTGCCACCGCGACCGAAGGTGGCCACCGTGAGCGTGGAGCCGTCGATCGACTGCAGCATGCCGATCGTGCCCCGGCCGGCGCCCCGCCCCTGGCCGTTGCCGGCCGGGGCCTGTCCAGCCGTCGACGTCGACGACGATCCCCCGCCGGCCAGCGCCTTGACGCCGAAGAACCCCCCGACGGCCAGCACGACCACGCCGATCGCAGCCGCCACCATCCACGTGCGCCGCGAGCGCCCTTCGGGCCGCGCGTACTCGGCGGTGGGCTGGTCGCCGTAGGGATCGTGGGGGGCAGGGGTCTGCTCAGGCTCGTCCATGAGGCGCAGTTTGGGGGATGCCCCTTGGGTCATCCTTTGTCCCGCCTGAGAGGAACCTTGGAACCCGCGCCCGCCAACGGGCGCTTTGGCCCTCCGGCCAGGGCTGTCCGTACACTGACGGCCTCGTCAGGGAACAGGAGCTGAAGCATGGGTCTGCTGGACGGCAAGGTCGCGGTCATCACGGGCGCCGGGCGGGGCATCGGTCGCACCGAAGCCCTCCTGCTGGCGTCGGAGGGGGCGTCGGTCGTGGTCAACGACGTCGGCGCCGCGGTCACGGGCGAGAGCAGCGAGGAGCGCCCGGCCGAGGAGGTCGTCAACGAGATCAAGGCCGCAGGTGGGAACGCCGTGCCCAACTTCGACGACATCACGTCGTGGGAGGGTGGCCAGCGCCTGATCCAGCAGGCCACCGAGGAGCTGGGCGGCCTCGACATCCTCGTGAACAACGCCGGCATCCTCCGCGACCGCATGAGCTTCAACATGGAGGAGGCCGACTGGGACGCGGTGATCAACGTCCACCTCAAGGGCCACTTCGTGCCGTCGCGATTCGCGGGCGCCTACTGGCGGGCCAAGTCCAAGGAGACCGGCGAGCCGGTCAACGCCTCGATCATCAACACGTCGTCGGAGGCGGGCCTGTTCGGCAACGCCGGCCAGCTCAACTACGGCGGCGCCAAGGCCGGCATCGCGGCGATGACGATCATCCTCGCTCGCGAGCTCGAGCGTTTCGGCGTGCGGTCCAACGCCATCGCCCCCCGCGCCCGCACCCGCATGACCGAGTTCCTGATGGGCTCGGCCGCGGCCGATCCCGGCGACAGCGGCTTCGACACATGGGCGCCCGAGAACACCGCGGCGCTCGTCGCCTGGCTGGCGTCCGACCTCTCCAAGGGCGTCAGCGGCCAGGTCTTCATCATCACCGGCGGGCTCGTGCAGTTGGCCCAGGGCTGGCACGCGGTCACCAAGGCCACGTCCGACAAGCCCTGGACCATCGATTCCATCGAGGGATCGCGCGATCAGCTGTTCAAGGGCGTCGACACCGGCGTCCCCGCTTTCACTCTTTGAGCGCATGAGGCTCGCCTGGGGGCCTGAAGAGGAGGCCTTCAGAGCCGAACTCGACGACTTCCTCGACACCTACGCGCCGAAGCAGGCCATGGGCCTGGACTTCGCGTCGTCCGAGGAAGCGGGCATCCCCGAGTGGGCCCGGGACTGGCAGGCGACGCTCTTCGATCACGGGTGGATGGTGCCCGCCTATCCGCCCGAGCTCGGCGGCCGCAACGCCACACCCGTGCAGACGCTGGTCTTCCAGGAGGAGATGGCGGCCCGGGGCCTCCCTCGGTCGGTGCACTTTCCGGGCTGGGCGATCGTGGCCCCCAGCCTGTTGGAGTTCGGCACCGACGAGCAGAAGAAGCTCGCCCCCGCCGCCCTGCGCGGCGACATGGTGTGGTGCATCGGCATGAGCGAACCCAACGCCGGCTCCGACCTGGCGTCGCTCACGACGCGCGCCGTGCTCGACGGCGACCGCTTCCTCGTCACCGGCCAGAAGGTGTGGACGTCCTACGCCATGTCGGCCCAGAAGTGCTTCTGCTACACGCGCACCAACCCCGACGTCGCCAGGCACAAGGGCATCACCGTGTTGATCATCGACATGGACACGCCGGGCATCGACATCCGCCCGCTGCGCCAAATCACCGGAAGCACCCACTTCGCCGAGGTGTTCTTCGACGAGGTGTCGGTCCCCCGCAAGAACGTCGTGGGCGAGATCGACGGCGGATGGCGCGTCACCATGGGCTCGCTGGCCCACGAGCGGGGTGGCCTGTGGCTGCAGACGGTGGCGGGCGTCGACCACGTCCTCACCGATCTCATCGCGCTGGCCAAGCGCACGGGAGCCGACGGGAACCAGGCCGTACGCCGCCACCTCGCAGACGCCCACGCCAAGGTCTCGGCCCTGCGCGCCCTCGGCTACAAGGGCTTCTCGTCCTTCGCTCAGGGCAGCTCGGCGCCCGAGCACTCGTATCTGAAGATGGCGACCTCGGAGCTGCAGAAGTCGCTCTTCGAGCTGGGGATGGAGCTCGAGGGCCCAGCCGGCATCGTGTCCGACCGCTCCCACCACGAGGGCGCCGGACGATGGGCGTTCAGCTTCTTCACCAGCTTCGCCGGCACCATCGCCGGTGGCACGTCGGAGATCCAGCGCAACATCATCGCCGAGCGCGTCCTCGGCTTGCCGAGGGGGAAGTAGATGTCGGACTACGAGACGATCTTGTACGAAGAGAAGGACGGCGTCGCCTGGCTCACGCTCAACCGGCCCGACGTCCACAACGCCTTCAACGTCAAGATGCAGACGGAGCTGCGCGACGTGTGGCGTTCGGCGCGGCGCGATGACGACGTGCGATGCATCGTGCTGACCGGCGCCGGAGAGAAGGCCTTCTGCACGGGCATCGACCGCACCGAGACGATGGGCCAGCCGCGGGAGGACCGTCCCGACGACGTCACCATCGGCTCCGGCTCGACGCCGTTCATGTTCGACGACCCGGGTAAGAACATCGGCCCCAAGTCGAACGACCTTTGGAAGCCCGTGATTGCGGCCGTCAACGGCATGGCGTGCGGCGGCGCCTTCTACATGCTCGGCGAGGTGGAGTTCATCATCGCCGCCGAGCACGCGACCTTCTTCGACCCCCACGTCACCTACGGGATGACGTCGGCCTTCGAGCCCATTCACATGCTCCAGAAGATGCCGTTCGCCGAGATCATGCGCCTGTCGCTGTTGGGCAACCACGAGCGCATGTCGGCCCAGCGGGCGTACGACATCGGCTTGGTGTCCGATGTGGTGCCCGCGACTGAGCTCCACGACGCGGCCGCATGGGCGGCGGAAGCCCTCGCCTCCGCTCCCCCGATCGCCATCCAAGGCACGCTGCGCGCCATCTGGATGGGGCTGGAACAGACCCGTTCCCAGGCGCTGGCCGAGGCCTACGCCTACATCGCCATGGGCACCAACCAGGACTCGATTGCCGAGGGCCAGAAGGCGTTCTCATCGGGCAAGCGAATCGAGTGGAGGTTGCGCTGAGCCCTCGTCGAGTCGCCATCGTCGGCGCCGCCCTGTCGGACACGGGCCGCGTCGACGACAAGACCGTGCACGAGCTGCACTACCAGGGCGTCACGCGCGCCCTGGCCGACGCGGGCCTCACCAAGGACGACGTCCAGGGGTTCTGCTCAGTCGGCACGGGCGCGTTGGCCCCGGTCGAGATCGCCGAGTACCTCGGGCTGCGTCCGACGTGGGCGGACTCCACAGGCGTGGGTGGGGCCGCGTGGGAGTTCATGCTCGAGCACGCCACGGCGGCCATCGCCATGGGCCAGGTCGACGTCGTCGTCTTGTCCTACGGCTCGACCACGAGGGCCGACCTCAAGCGCGGCCGGCGCCGCGCCAACCTCAGCTTCGGCTCCGGAGGGCCACTTCAGTTCGAGGCGCCCTACGGGCACGCCCTGATCGCGAAATACGGCATGGCGACGCAGCGCCACATGCACGAGTTCGGCACCACCATTGAGCAACTGGCCGAGATCGCGGTGTCGGCCCGGTACAACGCCCAGTTCAACCCTGACGCGTACTACCGCGATCCGATCACTGTCGAGGACGTGCAGTCGTCGCCGATGATCGCCACCCCGTTCACGAAGCTGCACTGCTGCATCCGGTCCGACGGGGGCGGGGCCATCGTCCTGACGAGCGAGGACCGGGCCCGGGACTGCGCCCAGGCGCCGGTGTGGGTGCTGGGCACAGGCGAGGCCATCTCGCACACCACGATGAGCGAGTGGGAGGACTTCACCGAGTCCCCGTGCGTGCGGTCGGGCGCCGACGCCTTCGGACGGGCCGGGGTCAAACCCGACGACATCGACCTCTGCGAGCTGTACGACGCCTTCACCGGGATGGTGCTGCTGACGATCGAGGGCCTGGGGTTCTGCAAAAAGGGCGAGGGCGGCCCCTTCGTCGCCGACGCAAGGCTGCGGCTGGGCGGAGAGCTGCCCACCAACACCGACGGCGGTGGCCTGTCCGCCTGCCACCCCGGCATGCGCGGCATTTTCCTGCTGATCGAGGCCGCCCGCCAGCTCAGGGGCGACTATGCGGGCTCGGCCCGGCAAGTGCCCGATGCGGAGCTGGCCTGTGTGAGCGCCACCGGCGGCTGGTTCAGCGCCACCAGCACGGCGATCCTCGGACGGAACTGATGGACTTCACCCTGAGCGACGACCAGCAGCTCCTGCGGGACACCGCTCGGGGGCTCCTCGAGAAGGAGTGCCCGAGCTCGCTGGTGCGGGCCTACCAGGATGACGTCTCGGTCGCGGACCGCCTGTGGGAGCACCTGCTCGAGTGGACCGAACTGGGCCGCGGACCGCTCGTCGACCTGTGCCTGTTCCTCGAGGAGACGGGAGCGGTGGTGGCTCCCGGTCCGTTCTTCGCGTCGAGCGTCCTGTGGAGCGGGCTCAACCTCGACGGCATCGGCACCGTGGCGTTCATCGACGACATCACCATGCCGTACACCATCGACGCCGATCGGGTGGAGCACATCGCCGTCGTCGTGCCCGAAGGCGCGGTGGTGACCGAGACCTCCCGGCTCAGCCTCCGGCCGGTCGAGACGATCGACTGGACGAGGCACCTCGTCGAAGTGTCGGGGTCGGGCGACTTCGAGCACCCGCGCCCGTTCGACCAGGAGGCACTGCGGGAGCGGGCCTACGTCGCGCTGGCGGCCGAGATGCTCGGCACCACCCGCTGGCTGCTGCAGCGCACGATCGAGTACGCCAAGGAACGGGAGCAGTTCGACCGGCCGATCGGCTCCTTCCAAGCCATCCAACACAAGATCGCGGACATGGCCCTCGCCTACGAAGAGGCGTGGAGCGCGGTCTACTACGCCGCCATCGCGATCGACGCCGGCGACGACGAGCGCCACCGGGCCGCCCACGTGGCCAAGATCATGGCCGGCGCGGCCGCGACCCGGGCTGCCAAGGACGGCATCCAGGTCCACGGCGGCATCGGCTACACGTGGGAGCACGACCTGCACCTCTACATCCGGCGGGCCTACGCGTCAGAGCACCTGTTCGGGACGTCGGACTGGCACCGCGACCGACTGGCCGAGCTGATCCTCTAGTTGAGCGTCAGACGCGAGGAAGGGGGCCCGAAGGCCCCCTTCCTGTACTGCCCCAAGTTTCGACCAGCTAGCCCGTGAAGTTTGGTGTCTGTGTTTGGGCCGAGGCGGTCGGTGTCTGACTGAAGGTCACCGCTTGGACCTGGGCGGTTGTCGGCGGCGACGTGCCGGCTCCCGGCGTGCCGCCCAAACCGGTGGTCGTCGTCGTGCCGTTGCCGTTGTTGTTGCCGCCGGCCGCGGTGGTCGTCGTCGTGCCGTTGCCGCCGCCGGGCGCCGTGGTCGTGGTGCTGGCGCCGCCCGGGGTGGTGGCCGCGGTCGTCGTCGTCGTGCCGCCGCCAGGAGCGGTCGTGGTCGTGCCGCCGCCGGCACCGGTCGTGGTGGTGGAGCCGCCGCCAGGAGCGGTCGTGGTCGCGGCTGCGGGGGTGGTGCACGTCACGCCGCCGCTGGGCACGGCTGCCTGGACCTCCATGTGGCCCTCACGGACCTCGGCCAGATGGCTGACCGGGTCGGGCACGAGAAGCTTGACGCGGACCACGTCGACCGCGGCCCATGCCAGGGTGCCGTCGGGCTGGATGATCGGCTTCACCGGGCTGCCGGAGTCCGAGTTGCCCGGCACGGCCTGGTCGGGGGCACGCGGGGGCTCGCCGATGAACAGGTCGAGCAGGTTGGGAGTCCCGGGCATACCGGGGACCGACACCTGGATCGCGGGCGCCTGGCCACCGAACGGGATCGGGATGTCATTCGGCGGGCCACCGGGCGGGGTGATGCGCACGAGCGGCGGCGGCGAATAGACGACCTTGGTCGTCGCGGCCGAGCCGGTGACGATCGCCTTCATGACGGCTTCGCCAAGAACCTCGATCGTGATCTGGTTGGCCGTGCCCTTGAAGAGGGTGACCGGTGCGATCGTTTCGTGCGTCTCACTCACGAGGGCGTACGAGCCGTCGCCGTTCGGCACCAGGTGGGTGAAGGACTTGGCCGTCGACACGACGCGGTTGGCGGGCGAGCCACCGGTGGTCGAAACGAGCGGCTGGTCGTTCGGGTCGCCGAGCTTCGGCGCCAGCGGCCCCATGCCGGTGTTGATGAGCTCGGCCTGGGCGGCGGTGCCCTGGCCCCAACCGAGCGCCTTGGTGGTGTCGTTGAGCGCCTGGCCGCCGGTCGTGTCGAAGCCGCCCGGGGCCGGGTTCACGGGGAAGGTGCCGGCCGGATCGCCCGGGCAATGGCCGGCGTCCCAGTTGCCGGCCGCCTGACCCTTGAGGAGCGAGGCGAAGATCAGCGGGTCGCCGGGCACGGGGCCGATCTCACGCGTGAGGGAGTTGTCCGGGAAGGTGTTGCCACCCGGCGTCTTCGGCGTGGCCATCTGCTCGGCCATGCCGGCGAGGATGACCTGGTTCAGGTCGGGGTTGTTCGGGACGCTGGTGCCGAGTCCGACCTCGAGGCCCGAACCGCGGCCGTAGCTCTGGAACGGATCGGTGAGCGTGTTGCCGAACGTCGCCTCACTCGGCGGGACGACCGAGTGGGCCATCTCGTTGACGAGGCCCGTACCCGGCGTGACGCCGTTGGTGCTCGGCGTTCCTGCGAACGCCTTGATGGCGGGGTGGGCGTTGACGCCCGGCGACGCGGCCTGGACGGGCAGCGCCGGCACGTACCCACCGAGCAGGCCGCTGCTGTTGGCGGCCGACGCGGCGTAGCCAACGTTGACGTTCGCCAGCTCCACCCCCGGCGACAGGCTCTTGGCCGCGTCGACGAAGACGTCGGTGCCCGTGGCGTAGCCCGCGAAGTGCTGGCTGGGTGTGAAGGGTGCGGGTACTGCAGCCTTGGACGACGAGTTGTTGCCGGTGAAGAGGAACATCCCCCCTACCGCCATCGCCGAGCTGCAGACGATTGCGACTGCCTTGCGCTTCATTCAGGGCCTCCCGAGGCTGGACCGTGCTTTTCGATCCGTATGTGGAGTTTAAACCACTTTCCGCGCGGTTCCAAGACAACAGTTACGACGGGCAGTGGCGAAAAACCTTCCCGTTGCCCCTGAGCAGGGCAAATGCACCACTTTGCGTCACCGATTCCGGCGGCTCCCAGGGGCGGTCAGCACCCTCGGCGGCCGGTATTTACCCAGAAGCCGGGCGAAATACCGGAATGGTGACACCGTCATTTTCAGGGCCATTGTCGTCAATGGCCCGGAAGAGCACCGATACGGGCATACCGACGGCGACGTCGTCGACGTCGCAGTCGACGACGTTGGTCATCAGGCGCGGCCCCTCGTCGAGTTCGACGATGGCGGCCACGTACGGCACCCGCTCGTTGAACGGTGGCAGGTCGTTCCGGTGGACGACCGAGAACGTGTAGACGGTGCCCGTGCCACGCGCCTGCTCCCAGACCACGTCCTGGCTCCAGCAGTAGGGGCAGAACGGACGCGGATAGTGATGAGCCCGCCCACACGCGCGGCATCGTTTGATCAACAGCCGGCCGTCGCGCGCCGCGTCCCAGAACGGACGCGTGTCGTCATCGGGCGTTGGCAGATCGAACCGCACGGCGCGGATGGTGCCACGATGACATCGTGAGCGACGAACCCGGCCATCTGCTCGTTGACCAGCTGCGCCTCATGGCCGCCCACCATCCCGACGAGGTTGGGTTCAGTGTGCTCGACGGCGACACGCTCACGTTCGCCGAGTGGGAGGGTGCGTCCAACCAGTTCGCACGCGTCCTGCAGTCGGCCGGCGTCGACGCCGGCGACCGGGTGGCGATCTACATCGCGGCCGACGACGCGGCGCGGTGGGTGGTGTCCTATGCCGGGGTGCACAAGGCGGGCGCCGTGGCCGTGCCGCTCAACATCAGGCTGACGCCGTCGGAGCTCGAGGCGTTGCTGACCCACGCCGAGGCCAAGGCCATCGTCTACTCGCCGGCCCTCGCCGACACTGCGCTCACACTCGCCGACGCCGTGTCGTCGCTGAAGGTGACGATGTCGACCGCTGACGAGTTGGACGGAGACGCGTCGACGTTCCAGGTGCCGGTCGAGGCCGGCGACCTCGCCGACATCATGTACACGTCGGGGACGACGGGCCGGCCCAAGGGCGTGGCAGTGCGCCACCGCAACATCGCCATGATCCCCAACGCGGTGCCGTCGTGGAACGGCCTGTGGTGGCTGCACGCCAGCCCACTGTTCACGTTCGCCGGCATCGGCTTCATCTACAACCCCATGAAGATGGGAATGCGGTGCCTGTACATGCCGCGGTTCGATGCGGCGCGGTTCCTGCGGGCGGTAGAGGAGGACCGGCCGATGGCCGTGTTCATCGTGCCGGCCATGGCGCAGTTGCTCATCGCCGATCCCCGCTTCGACGAGGCCGACCTCTCGAGCATCGTCATGTGCTCGCTGGGGAGCGCGCCGCTGGCCCCGTCGACGCTGCAACGGCTCCAGGACAAGATGCCGAACGCCACCGTCTCCAACGCCTACGGCATGACCGAGGCGGGGCCCGCGTACTGCCTCATGCCCAAGGAGGAGTCGCTCAAGCGCATCGGCTCGGTCGGCCAGCCGATGCCGCCGATGGAAGTACGCGCCGTCGACGAGAACGGCTCGACGCGGCCGGCCGGCGACGTGGGCGAGATCCTCATCCGGCTGCCGGGGAGAGAGCGCGAGTACTACAAGGACGAGGAGGCCACCGCCCGCACGTGGGCCGGCGGCTGGCTGCACTCCGGCGACCTCGGCTACCTCGACGAGGACGGGTACCTCTACATCGTGGGCCGCCAGAAGGAAGTCATCATCCGGGGCGGCAACAACATCTACGCCACCGACGTGGAGGCGGTGCTCCACGAGCACCCCGGCGTGCGCGAGGCGGCCGTCGTCGGGATCCCCCACGACGTGCTCGGCGAGGACGTGGCCGCGTTCGTGACCCTGCGGGACGGGGCCGAAGCCGACGTCGACGAGATCCGCGCCTTCTGCGCCCAGCGGCTGGCCGATTACAAGGTGCCGCGCCGGATCACCTTCGTCGACGAGCTTCCCCGCAACGCGACCGGCAAGGTGCTCAAACAACAGCTCCTTGGCTGACCGGCGCGCGCTCGTCGGTTCGGTGCTCGGAGCGAGCGCCGCCCTCTCCTACGGCGTCACCGTCGTCATCGGGCGAGAGCTGGCCAAGGCCCACCTGCCGCCCGCGGACGCCCTTGGTCTGCGGTTCGGGATCGCGGGGATGCTCCTCGTCGCTCTCCTGCTCATCAGCCGGCGCCGCGTGCTGCCCGAGCCCGGGGAGCGCGTACGCGTCTTCCTTTTCGGCGCCGCCGGCTACGCAGTGGAGTCGACGTTCTTCTATTCGGGGCTGGCCCGGGGCACGGCAGCCGCTGTCACCCTCCTCTTCTATTCGTACCCCGCGGTCGTCACCGTGGCCGACCTGGTGATCACCCGGCGGCGCCCCGCACCTCGACTGGTCCTCGCACTTGCTCTCGCCGCGGGCGGCGCCGGGGTGATCGCGGCCGGCAGTGGCGACGTCGCCATCTCGGGCGCCGGGGTCGTCTTCTCACTCGCGGCGGCCGCCTCCTTCGCGGTCTACCTGATCGCCGGCGACCGGCTCCTGCACCGCACGGATTCGATGCGCATCGCGGCGGGCACGGCCGTGGGAGCGTCTGCCTCGCTGCTGACCTTCGCCGTCGTGCGAGGCCAGATCGACATCCCGGCCGACCGATGGTGGCAGCTGTTGATCTACGGCGGCGCCACGGCGTCGGCCTTCGCCTTCATGTTCGCCGCCCTCCGGCGCCTCGGCTCTCAGCGCACGTCAGTGCTGCTGACCCTCGAGGCTGTGTTCGCCATCGTGCTGGCCGCGATCTTCCTCGGCGAGCAGTTGGGTACCGCCCAGGCCGTCGGCGGCGCGGCCGTCCTGGCGGCGGCCATCATCATCAGCCTCACCCCGCTGCACCCACCGATCGAGACCGCGGCCGAGCCTCCCTAGGCTCCGGGGGCATGGCTGACCGTCCGGAAGACGACGTGCTCGTCTACTTCAACCCCAACTGCTCGAAGTGCCGCGGGGCCCGCGACCTCCTGGGTGAGCAGGGCGTCGAGGCGGAGTACTTCCGCTACCTGGAGGACGCCCCGTCCCGCGAGGACCTCGAGCGGGTGATGGGCCTCCTCGGCATCGAGGACCCCCGCCAGATGATGCGCACCGGCGAGGACCTCTACAAGGAGCTCGGCCTGGCCGACGCCGACCGGGATGGGTTGCTGGACGCCATGACCAAGCACCCCATCCTCATCGAGCGCCCCATCGTCATCCGCGGCGACCAGGCCGTCATCGCCCGCCCTCCCGAGAAACTCCTCGACCTCTTCTAGAGGTTTATCCCCCCTCTTGCATTCTGAGGGTGGAAACCGACACCACAGGGGGTGTTTCCACCCTCAGAATGCAAAAGCAGCTAGCGGTCGGCGAGGACCAGGTCGGCCAGGCGCTGGCGCTGCCAGGCCTGCTGGCCGAGGAGGATGTCGTTGGCTTTGGCCCGGCGAAAGAAGAGCTGGGGGTCGGCGTCCCAGGTGAAGCCGACACCGCCGTGGATCTGGATGTCCTCGGCGGTGACGAAGACCGACGCCTCGCCCGCGTAGCCCTTGGCCATGGCCGCGGCCGCCTCCCGGGCCGGGTCGTCGACGTCGGACGTCCACGCCGCGTAGTGGGTGCCGACGCGGGTCAACTCGGTCTTGTGCAGCATGTCGACGGTCTTGTGCTTGATGGCCTGGAAGCTGGCGATCGGTCGGCCGAACTGCACCCGCTGCTTGGCGTAGTCGACGCCCAGCTGGAAGGCCCGCTCGCACACGCCGACGGTCTCGGCGCACAGCAAAACGGCGGCGTCGTCGGCGACGCGCCGCCAGATCTCGGTGTGGTCACCGGGGGGCCCGATACGAGTGGCCGGGCGCTGGGTCAGCTCCAGACGCGTCAGCTTGCGGGTCACGTCGAGGCTGGGCACCGCCTCGGCCCCCGGATTCTCCAGGAGGAAGGAGCCCAGCCCGTCGTCGGTGCGGGCCGCGACGATGGCCCAGTCGGCGGTGTGGCCGTCGATGACCGCCGGCTTGAGACCGTCGAGCACCCACGTCTCGCCCCGTTCGGTCGCCGTCGTGCGTACTCGGGCGACAGGATCGCCGTGGCCGAACTCCTCGAGGGCGACGGTGCCTCGCCGCGCGCCCGACGCGAGGTCAGGCAGAAGGTCGGTCAGCCCCAGCCGCCGCGCCGCCACGGTGGCAAACAGCGCCGACGAGAAATACGGACCGGGCAACGGCAGCTTGCCCATCTCCTCCTGCACGACGACGGCATCGACCAACCCGAGGCCGAGACCGCCATGGGCCTCGGGGACGAGCAGGCCGAGCCAGCCGAGTTCGGCCATCGTGGACCAGAGCTCAGGGCTGACTCCGACCTCGTCGTCGATCATGCGCCGGACGTACGCCGACGGTGCTTCGGACGCGAGCGTCGACCGGACGGCGTCCCGGAGGGCGTCCTGCTCGGCTGAGAACGTGAAGTCCATCGGCTCCTTCTGCTGCCTGACGCGAGCCGCCTCTTCGTTTCGCGCCGAAGGCGCTTCGGCTCCGAAGGAGGCGACCTAGGCGAAGAGGCGGCGAGAGGTGTCAGGTTAGTGTTCGAGGCCGATGGACTTCGCCTACACCGAAGAAGACGAGGCCTTCCGGGCCGAGCTCCGCACCTGGCTCGACGAGAACCTCTCCGACTTCGTCGACGCCGGTGAGATCCACGATCCGCAGAACAACGCCAACCTCTCGCGGCAGATGGCCCGGCGCCGGGCCTGGCAGCGGCGCCTCAACGAGGGCGGCTGGGCGGCCATCAACTGGCCCAAGGAATGGGGTGGCCGCGAGGCCACGATCATGCAGAACGTCATCTACTCCGAGGAGATGGCGAAGGCGAAGTCGCCGGGCATCTTCAACGCCAACGGCATCTGGCAGATCGGGCCCATGATCATCAAGTGGGGCACCGACGAGCAGAAGGACCTGTGGCTGCGCAGCATCCTCAACGCTGACACGCACTGGTGCCAGGGGTTCACCGAGCCGGAGGCCGGCAGCGACCTGGCCAACCTGCGCACCCAGGCGCTGCGCGACGGCGACGAGTACGTGCTGAACGGCCAGAAGATCTGGATCTCCACCGCCCACATGGCGGAGTGGGGTCTGTTCCTCGTCCGTACCGACCCGGACTCCATCGCCGAGGGCCGCAAGCACGAGGGCATCACCGCTCTGATCGTCGACATGCGGCTGCCCGGTATCGACGTGCGTCCCATCCCCGACCTCACGCGCGAAGAGATGTTCTGTGAGGTGTTCTTCACCGACGCCCGTGTGCCGGTGAAGTACCGCCTCGGCGAGGAAGGTCAGGGTTGGCTGGTGGCCATGGGCACGCTCGGCCACGAGCGCGTCGGCACGGCCGGGCTGTCGATCAGCATGCGCATCGACCTCGAGAACATGATCGAGGCCACCCGCAAGTACAACCCCGAGGCCCTCGACGACCCCGACCTTCGCGATCGCATCGCCAGGGCCTACACACAGCTCGAGTTCACCCGCCTGCTCAACGCCCGGGCACTGTCCAAGGTGCTCAAGGGCGAGAAGACGTGGCCCGAGGTGCAGCTGGCCAAGCTGCAGTGGAGCTCCCTCTCCCAGACCCTCGCCGAACTCGCCGTCGATCTCCTGGGCCCACAGGGACTGATGGCCAAGGGTGGGGCCGACGCGGTCGACGGCGGCCGGTGGACCCGCAACTACCCCTGGCAGCGCTTCACGTCGATCGGCGCGGGCGCCACCGAGGTGCAGAAGAACATCATCGCCGACCGGGCCATCCAGCTACCGAAGAAGTAACCGCGGCTCAGGGATCGAAGCTGAACGGCGGATATTCGTCGCGCATCAGCAAGGCGTACGACTCCACCCGGATCTCCCAACGCATCACACCCACCCCGAATTCGTAGAGACCCTTCGGGTAGGAGCCGGTGAACAAGATGGCGAACCACGCGATCACCGAGGTGACGCCCCAGGCGATCAGCAGGAAGAGCAGCACGATCACGTGGGGGATGATGTACAGGAAGCGGAGGCCAACCGACAGGCGGTCGCGCTCGGCGTCCTCCGGGAAGGCCACGTCGTAGGAGATCGGGTACGGCTCGTCACCGAAGGGCGGGTAGTCGTCACGAAAGAGCGCCATGTAGGCGGCCACGCGCACCCGCCAGCGCATGTAGTACGCGATGAAGTCCCAGAGTCCGCGCGGATGACGTGAGGCGAAGATGATGGCGAACCACGCCACGACCGCCATCACGAACGCGGCCGAGCTCAGGCCGCCGCCCCCGAAGCTCCCGCCGCTGCCGTAGCGCTGGAAAGCGAAGACGCCTCCCCCGACGATGAGGAGTTGGGGCACGGCGAGGATCAGCCGGAAGAGCGTCGTGACCCGGTTCCGATCGGTCAACTGCTGCTCGACGTCGACGGCCACCGGGTACGTCGGCGGCCGTCCCGCCGGAACGATGTCAGCCATGGCTCAGCCTCCTGTTACCAACCGATCTCCTGGAGGAAGCTTGTCACGAGGCCCACCGTGGAATCGGGGTTGTCGCCCGCGGCGAGGTGGCCGGCGTTGGCGACCGTGCGGAGGCGGCTGTCGGGGATGATCTCGGCCACCTCTTCGGCGCCCTGGTCGGACAGCACGTCGCTCTTTCCGCCCCGCAGCACGAGCACCGGACAACGAAGGGCGGCGGCGTCGTCGGCCAGGCCCTCGAGGATGTTGCGCCAGTCGGGCATCTCGTCGGTGCCGCCCCCGTCCCGCCAGCGTCGGGCCATCCCGTGCTTCCAGATCCAGCGGCCGTCGGCCCGCTGGCGGAGGTTTCTGGTCAGGCTTTCGGGCCGCACCTCTTTGCGGTGTGGGAGGTAGCCGGAGATCTCGGCTGCCGCCTCGTCGAGTGATGCGAACGATTCGTGGGCGCTCATGAACTCGATGATGCGACGGACACCTTCCTCCTCCAGGCGGTGGCCGATGTCGATGAGGACGATGCCACCGACGAGGGTGGGGTGGGCTGCGGCCAGCGTGATGGCCGTGATGCCGCCGAGCGACGCGCCCACGACGACGGCCGGCGCGTTACCGAAATGGTCGAACAACGCCGGGAGCGTGCCCGCCAGGGCGTGGCGCGAGCCGGGCCCGTCGTCGATCGGGTCCGAGTCACCATGGTTCGGGAGATCGGGGGCGACCACGTGGTACCGAGGCGCCAGCGCCGCGCCCATCTCCTCGTACATGTAGGCCGTCTGTCCGCCACCGTGCAGGCAGAGCACGTTGGGAGCGCGCACCGTCCCCCACTCCAGGTAGTGGACCTGACGGTCATCGATGATGGCGAAGCCGCTGCGCCCACCAACGGGGACGTCGTGGCGGGGCGCGTAATCGTCAGCGCTTAGCGCGTCAGGAGTCAACGGCGCAGGAGCCACGACAAGTTGTCCGAGTAGAGGGCGGGCGCGGCGTCGGGCTCCAGCGTGCACATCTGCTCGTAGTCGGCGAGCGGACGGGCCAAGCCCTCGGCGTGCGGGAAGTCCGAGCAGAACATGAACATGTCGCCGGCATGGCGGATGAGCTTGTCGGGCCGCTCGTAACCGAACGCCGCCACCCGCACCTGACGCCGCACGTACTCGCTGGGTGTGAGCTCCATCTGCGTCAGCGGCTTGCCGTCGAAGCGGGCGCTGAAAGCGAAGCCACCGTCGAGCATGAGCAGGTACATCGGCACCCACACGGCCGACAGCTCCATGATTCCCAGGCGCAGGTCGGGATGGCGGGCAAACACGCCGTGGATGGCGAGGTCGGCAAGCGCCAGGGCGGGCGCCGTCCAGAGGAAGACCGAAGAGAGGACCGGCGCCACGTCCATGGGGTCGTCGTCCTCGTACCACTCGTCGTGGAACGGATTCGGGAAGGCCGAGACGTGGAAGACCGGGGTGACGCCGTGGCGGACGAAGGCGTCCCAGGCCCGGTCGAGGTCGGGGTGGCTCAGCGGCTTCCCGTCGACGAGCGCGGGGGCGATCATCGCCAAGCGGATGCCGCCTGCTTCGAGGGCAGTCAGCTGCTGGTCGAGCCAGTCGAGATCGCGCAGGCTGAGGTGAGCCACGGGGTGCAGCCGGCCTCGTCCTGCGGCAGCCATGTCGACTGTCCACCGGTTCCACGCACCCATGTTGACCTTGGTGGCCTCGAGGTCGTCCTGGATCGGTCGCTCCCACAGGAGGCCGTAGTTGGGGAACACCACGGTCTCGTCGATTCCGAAACCGTCGAGGTCGTCGACGCGCGCCAACGGATCCCAGAAGGCCCGGGGCAACAGGTCGTCGTAAGAGGCCTCCGCCTTCTCCCCCGCCCGCACCTTCCGGCGGTACTCGCCCATCTTGTCGACGTCGCCGGGGTGGTGGACCTCCCCGAGGCCGATGCGGCGGTCACCGAACATGAGCCAGGCGTGGCCCAGTTCGTCGTCGGCGATGCGGAGCGTCTTGTCGCGCTGACCGGGGTCGGCATAGTCGGACCAGAGCGTCCGGGACTCGTAGAGGTGCGTGTCGGAGTCAATGACCGGAGGCATGTGCCCATTCTGGTTGAGAACCGTCAGCCAATGCCCACCGCGTCGGCGAAGCGCCCGAGGCCGTCGATGGCCTCGGGTGAGCGGCGCCAGGGCGATACCAGGAGGCGGTGGACGCCGGCCTCTTCGAAGCGGGCGACGTCATCGGGCGACTCGACGTGGCCGCCGACGGTGATCTCCAGCGGAGGACGATCGCCGCGGAGGTCGGCCAACTTCTCGATCGGCTCGAGCACCGACTCGGGTGTGTGGTCGAGGCCGATCCAGCCGTCGCCATAGCGGGCGGTGCGACGCAACGCGCCCTGTGACTCGCCGCCCACGAGCACGGGCGGGTGCGGCTTCTGGACGGGCTTCGGTTCGAACATCACTTCGCCGAAGTCGAAGAACTCGCCGTGGTGCTCGACGACTTCCTCGGTCCAGAGGCGCTTGCAGACCTCGATGCCCTCGTCGACGCGCCGGGCCCGGGTGTGGAAGTCGAGGTCGACGGCGTCCCACTCGCTCTCCAACCAGCTGGCGCCGATCCCGAACAGGGCCCGTCCCCCGGAGACGATGTCGAGGGTCTGGACCGCACGGGCGCTGATGAACGGGTGGCGGAGTCCGATGTTGTACACGTGGGTGCCGAGCAGCACGCGTGACGTGCGGCCGGCCAGGAACGACAGGTAGGCAAAGACGTCGTACACCGGGGTCGACGGCGGCACCGGTGGATGCTCGTCGGCGCCGAACGGCGAACGGGTCATCTGCACCGGGAACACGAGGTGCTCCGGCATCCACACCGACTCGAAGCCCAGCCTCTCGGCCTCGTCCACGACATCGACGAAGAACGCCGGGTTCAGGCGACCGAGCGCGACGCCGAACCTCATGGCGCCCAGCTCCCATCGGGGAGACGGTGCCAGCCGCCGGACGCCCACGTGCCCCCGTCGACATGCACGGTGGTGCCGGTGATGAAACGAGAGCCGGCACCGGCGAGGAAGACGGCGGCGGCGGCCACGTCGTCGACGTGGCCGGCGACACCGATCGGGGCCGTCGTCACCGAGTCGCCTTCCAACGGTCCGACACCGGGAGTCGGGATCAGATCGGGAGCGATGCAGTTCACGCGTATGCCCACCGTGCCCAGCTCGAGCGCGAGCGATCGGCTCAGCTGGGCCACCGCCGCCTTCTGGGCCGCGTACACCGCGAACTGCGGCGCCGCTCGATGCGCTTCCACCGACGTGAGGTTGATGATCGAGCCGCCGTCGGGTGGCATGAGTGGTACGAAGGCGCGGACGAACAGGGTGACGCTGTCGAAGTTCTCGCGCACGAGCGCGTTCTGGCCTTTGGCGTTCACCGACATGAAGTCGCCGCGGAACCCGCCGCCGGCGTTGTTCACGACCACGTCGACGTGTCCGTAGCGATCGTGCACGGCCGCCGCGAAGCGCTCGACGTGGTCGGCCTCTCGAACGTCGAGCTCGGCGGTCATCGCCGAGCGACCCGCGTCCTCCACTTCAACCGCGGCGCGGGCCAGGTTCTCCGTATCCCGGTCGCACAGCGCCACGTCGGCGCCGAAGCGGGCGAAGGCAGCGGCGATGGCCCGGCCGATCCCGACAGCCGCGCCTGTCACCACAGCAACCCGGCCGGTCAGGAGGAAGTCGTCGGGACCCACGGGCACGAGCGGGCACCGTACACTCCGGCGCCAAGATGAAGCTTGGGATCATCACACCGGTCGTGCTCAAGCGGCCGCACGCGCATGCGCCATGGGAGGACGACGCTGGGATCGAGGAGATCGCCCTCGTCGCCGAAGCGGCCGACCGCCTTGGCTACCACCACGTGACGTGCAGCGAGCACGTGGCCGTGCCGTTCTCGGCTGGCGAGATGCGGGGCGCCGCCTACTGGGACCCGCTGTCCACGTTCGGCTACCTGGCGGCGCGCACCGAACAGATCCGCCTTGTCACCCACGTCCTCGTGCTCGGGTATCACCACCCCCTCGAAATCGCGAAGCGCTACGGAACCCTCGACCGCGTCTGTAACGGACGGCTGATTTTGGGCGTAGGCGTGGGCACGTTGCAGGAGGAGTTCGAGCTCCTCGGCGCCCAGTTCGAGGACCGGGGTGAACGGGCCGACGACGCCCTGCGCGCTCTGCGCGCATCACTCGGCAGGCGCGAGCCCATCTACCACGGCGAGTTCTACGACTACGAGGGCTTCGTCGTCGACCCGTGGGCGTTGCAGGAGCGCGTCCCCATTTGGATCGGCGGGAAGACCGCCCGTTCACTGCGCCGCGCCGTCGAGCTGGCGGACGGCTGGGTTCCCTTCGCCCTCACGCCCGAACAGATCAAGGACATGCTCGCCCGCGCCCGCACCACCGACGCGTGGCAACAACGCGATCGCGACATCGAAATCGTCCTCCCCCCATCGCGAGCCGTGGATCCCCTCGATGACCCCGACGGCGCCCGCCGCGCCCTCGACGATCTGGCCGACGTGGGCACGACCATTGCCAACCTGACCTTCCGGACAAAGTCGCCCACGCACTACTGCGACCAGCTGGCCGCCATGAAAGAGTTGCATCCATGAACCTCACTGAAGGGACGACGGCACTCGTGACCGGTGCGTCCTCCGGGATCGGGGCCGAACTGGCGAAGGCACTCGCCGCCCGCAAGGTCACGGTGGGCCTCGTGGCCCGCCGCAAGGACCGGCTCGAACAGGTTCTCGAAGAGTGCAAGGGGGCGGCGCCCGAGTCCCGGATCTGGGCCGCCGACCTCGGCGACCTCGACCTGGCCGAGCATGTGGCCATCGAGGCGTGGGACGCCTTCGGCCACGTGGACGTTCTCGTCAACAACGCCGGCATCCCCAAGCGCCGGCACGTGACCGAGCTCTCCTACGACGAGGTCGAGGAGGTCATGCGCGTCAACTTCCTCTCGCCGATGAAGATGTCCCTCGCCCTCCTCCCCCGCATGCTCGAGCGGGGCAAGGGGTCGATCGTCAACGTGTCGAGCGTGGCCGGCCGCCTCGGCAACCCGCGGGAGGCGGCGTACTGCGCCAGCAAATTCGCCCTCTGCGGGTGGAGCGAGGCCATGAACGTCGACCTGTGGGACACGCCCATCGAGATCCGGCTCGTCAACCCCGGCGCCATCGACACCGAGATCTGGGACCTGCCGGGCGAGGACGCCCCCATCTACGAGGGTGAGAAGGAACCGCCCAACATCATCGCGGGCGGCATCGTGACCGCCATCGAAGGCGACAAGTTCGAGCACTACCTGCCCGACATGAAGCCGTTCGTCGACGCCAAGCAGGCCGACATCGACGGCTTCATGGCGGGCGCCGTGGAGTGGGTCAAGAGCGTGGGCCGGTAAGGGCATGAAGGCACTCGTCTTCGGGGTCGACCCCGACTCCATCCCCGAGGTCGACCAGGGCGGCGCCGAGGACAATGCGCTTCTCAAAGGCCTGGCCGCCACACCAATGAACCTCATCGAGGTCGAGGACCCCAAGCCCATCGGGCCCGACTGGGTCGTGCTGCGCTCGCGCATGACTGGCATCTGCGGCTCGGACTCCAAGCAAGTGTTCATGGAGAACGCCGAGGACGAGATCGACAACGCCATGACGGCGCTCATCTCCTTCCCGCAGGTCCTCGGCCACGAGCTCGTGGCGACGGTGGAAGAGGTGGGGCCCGAGGCCGCCGGCGCGGTCGAGGCCGGCCAGCGGGTCGTCCTCAATCCCTGGCTGTCGTGCGGCCCCCGGGGCATCGAGCCCAAGTGCCCGCCCTGCCAGGCCGGCGACCTCAGTTTGTGCTGGAACTTCACCGACGGCCGTCTCTCCCCCGGCATCCACACCGGAAACGCCAAGGAGGCGACGGGCGGCTTCGCCGAGCTCGTGCCCGCGCACACGTCGATGGTGATCCCCGTGCCCGACGCCATCCCCGACGAGGTGGCCGTGCTCGCCGACCCCTTCGCAGTCTCGCTCCACGCGGTGACGCGGACGCCACCGCCCCCTGGGGGCAAGGCCGTCGTCTACGGCGCCGGCGCGCTGGGCACAACGACCACGGGCATCTTGCGCGCCCTGTATCCCGACGTCGAGGTCGCGACAATCGCCCGCTGGCCCGGCCAGGCCGAGATGGCGAAGCGCCTCGGGGCCACGGTCTTCGCGCCCGAGCCCAGGCTCGAGCTCGTCGAGGGGCTCGCCCGTTGGTCGGGCGGCGTGCTCCGCACGCCGTGGCAGAGCCTCCCCTTCTGCCATCCAGGCCACGTCGACGTGGTGTACGACACCGTGGGCAAGCCGGAGACACTCGAAGTCGGCATCCGCGTGGTGAAGGGCAGAGGGTCGGTGGTCGTCACCGGCGTGGGCGCGCCCGGCCGCTTCGAGTGGGCCCCGCTCTACTTCAAGGAAGTTCGCCTGATCGGCTCCAACGCCTTCGGCCTCGAGGAAGTCGACGGCAAGCGCCAGCACGGCATCGCCCATTACCTCGACCTCGTGCAGCAGGGCCGCGTCGACGTCTCGGCCATGCTCACCCACACCTTCCCGCTGGACGAGTGGCGGGAGGCGTTCTCGACGCTCGCCCGCCAGGGCGAGACCGGCGCCATCAAGGTCGCGTTCGACCAGCGTTAGTAGACCGGGCGGGTGAGTCCCCGCCGCCCGCTCGGCCCTGACTACCGGCGCCTCTGGACGGCCGCCGGCATCTCGACCCTGGGCGACGGCGTGCGGCTGGCGGCGCTTCCGCTGCTCGCGGCCAGCCTGACGCGCGATCCCGGGGCCGTCGCCGCCGTCACCTTGGCCGGCGGACTCCCCTGGCTGCTCTTCAGCCTGGTGAGCGGGGCCGTCGTCGACCGCACCGACCGACGACGCGTGATGTGGATGGTCGACACCGGACGAGCGCTCGTCATGCTCGGCCTCGCCACCGCCGTCGTCTTCGACGCCACCACCATCCCGCTGCTCATCGTGGTCGCCTTCGTATTGGGCACGGGCGAGACGTTGTTCGACAACGCCGCCCAGGCCCTCATGCCGTCGGTCGTGGTGCGCGACCAGTTGGAGGATGCCAACAGCCGTCTGTACGCCGTCCAGATCACGTCCCAGGAGTTCGTGGGCCCACCGATCGGCAGCCTCCTGTTCGCGGCGGCCATGGCGGCACCGTTCTTCCTCGACGCCGGCTCGTTCGTCGCCGCGGCAGCCTTGGTACTCGGGATCCGCAGTGGCCGGCGGTCGCCCCGCCCCGAAGGTGCTGAACGCCCGCGGCTCTGGACCGAGATCGGCGAGGGACTCCACTGGCTGTGGCGACACCGGCTGCTGCGGACCCTCGCCCTGATGCTCGGGGTCTGGAACCTGCTGACGACGGCATCGGCCGCCGTCTTCGTGCTGTTCGCCACCGAGGATCTGCACGTGTCCACCGCCGGCTATGGCCTCCTCTTCAGTGCCGGAGCGGTCGGCAGCATCCTCGGCAGCGTGTTCGCCACCAGGATCATCAGGGCGATCGGCCCGGGTCGGGCCTTGCTGGCGGCGGTCGTCATTAGCGCCCTCGCCAGCTTCGTCGTCGCCCTCACGTCGAACGCTTATCTAGTCGGCGCCATGGGCGCGATCGGGAGCATGGTCGCCATCGTGTGGAACGTCATCACCGTCTCGTTGCGTCAGGCGATCATTCCCGACGAGCTGCTCGGCCGGGTCAACAGCGTCTACCGCTTCCTCGGCTGGGGGATGATGCCGATCGGCGCCGCCCTCGGCGGCGTGATCGCCACCGCCTTGGGCCTACGGGCGACCTACTGGATCAGCGGCGCCGTGCTCCTGGCCATGGCCCTGCTGACGTTCCGCACCGTCAACAACCGCGCCATCGCGGAAGCCCGCTCTTGCTAGAACAGCAGCAGCGCGCTGCCTTGCGAGTAGGTCGCGGCTGACGCGTCCCCGTATGTGTCCGCGATCGTCGCGAGCGGCGGAAAGTTGAACGTCCCCGCGGTTCCCGTCTTGACGTTTCCGGAGTTCGAGAAGGCTCCGCTGATCGTGAACGTCACCGTCTTGTTGCCGTTGCTCAGCGAAAGGGACCCGTTCGCGGCGCTCGAGTTGCCGGACTTCTCGTAGGTCGACGGGACCGTGAACCCTGATGCGGCGCTGAGTCCTGTCATCGTGATCGTCGTCGAGCCCCCGGCGCCTGACAGGGTGATGGTCTGCACGTGCGCCGTATCGACCGTGGTCGGGTCGAGCGCGTTGTTGAACGTCACCGAGAAGGTGTCGCCGAGCTCAGCGTGCCCCGCAGTGCCGCCCGACACGTTGCTCGTCGCGATGCTGGTGACCGTGAGGGGCGCCACGATTGTGACCGTTCGCACGCCGCTTGACGCTGACACGTTGCCTGCCGCGTCCGTTGCGGTGGCACTGATCGAGTGTGCGCCCAATACCAGTGCGGACGAAGTGATCGAGTAGTTGCCGCCGGCCGCAGTTCCCGAGCCCACTTGATTCCCGCCGTCGTAGAGCGTGACCGTCGATCCGGCCTCCGCCGTACCGGTGAAGGTGGGCGTCGTGACGGTGGTGGTGTTGTCGCCCTGGACGCCGGTATCACTCCCGGCGCTCAGAAGCGGAGTCGAAGGCGCCGCCGGGGCAGTCCGGTCGACGGTCACTGTGACGGTCGGCGACGTGAAGGTGTTGGAGGCGTTGTCCTCGGTGATGACTCGAAGGTCGTAGCTCCCGCCGTCGGTCAAGCCTGTGGTGTTCCAGCTGGCCTGCCAGGGGCTGGACGTGTCCGTGGCGATCGTGGTCCACGAGTTGGCGTTGTGCACCGAGTACTGGAACTGCGCCGTGAAGACACCTGCCGTGGCATCAGCCGAGTTCGACGTGACCGTCGTCGACGCCGTTGCCCAACCGTTGGACGGAGCGGTAATCGAACCTGTCGGATTGGTGTTGTCCACCGTGACCGGCAACGTCCCGGGCATGACCGAGTTGCCGACATTGTCGGTGAGCGTCCCGCTGAAGGTCTTGGCGCCAGCAGCAACCGGGTTGCTGGCGGTGATGGCCGCCGTCCGGTAGTTGTACGTCGTCCCGAAGGCGGGATAAGAACCCAGGACGCCCGGCACGGCGGTCTGCCCCGTGCTCACCTGGCTTACATCGGTCACAGTGCTGGCGATGCCGCTCCCGGCGTCAGTCGCCGTCACATACACGTAGTACTGGCCGCCTTGGCGAATGAACTGCGGTGTAGTGGTGTTGTCTGTCGGGCCCATCGCCCCGGCCGTCACTGACGGCGGCGTGTTGTCGAGGGTGATCGTGACAGTCTGGTTGCCGCTCCCCGTCCCGGCGCCGTTGGTGGTGCTCACAGTGATCGAACTCGACGCCGAGGCCGCGCCGAGGGTATAGGTGCGGGCGTTTCCGCTGCCGGAGACGGACCAGCCCGCCGGTGCTGCCGGGAAGGTGGAGGAGCTGATGCCCGACTCCGGGTCGGCGGCCGTCACCGTGAAGCTCCCGCTGCCGCCGTTCTTGAAGTACGCCGTCATCCCGGTGGCGTACACGTTCGGCCCCGTGTAGGTGACCGTGAGTGTCGGCCCCGTCGTGTCCACCTTGGCCACACTGGCGGACGTATAGGTCTTCACGTTGCCGACGTTGTCCGAGACCAGGTACTGGTACTGGTAGCAGTTGCCCGACAACACCGACGAGTCGGCGTAGGGCGACGTCGGGGCGGCGGAGCCGATATTCGTGAAGGACCCGAAGGCGCCGCAGCTCCCGTTGCTCAGGGCGGCCGACGCCCGCTGCAGCTGGGTGGTGGCCGCGTTGATCCCCGACCCGCTGTCGGTGCCGTTGGAGAACGTCACCGAGATCGACGCCGCAGTGAAGTAGGCGTTGGTGTAGGTAACCGAGCCGCC
>DASZJL010000160.1:0-51798 GCA_035948135.1 Acidimicrobiales bacterium
AGCCCGGCGGTGGTCTCCCGCGCCAGCGAAGCAGTCGTCGCCGCCGTCGCCCTCGCCGTGGTCGCCGGTGCGCCGGTCGTCAACCCGCTCCCACAGGCCACCGCGCCCGACAGCCCCGCACCGGTGGTGGCCCAGCAGCGCGAGGCCGGGGGCGCGGGCGCCATCGTCGCCCTCCCGTCGGCGCAGCAGAGCGCCGGCGCCACCGGCCCGGCAACCGCCGCCAAGGCCGGCGCCGGCACTGCCGCGGCCGCGCCGGTCGGCAACCTCGTCATTGCCGGGGCACCCGACGACGTGAACGTCACCCAGTTCACGACCCCGCCCCCGGGAAGCGCGAGCCATGAGTTGTACGCCACCGGTTCCCCGACGCAGGGCTGCAAGGCGGCGCCGTGCGCGGTGCTGTTCCACTCGCCCGACGGTGGCGCGACGTGGGAGCACCTGAAGGCGTCTGGTTTCTCAGGCGGCACCGTGCTGCTGGCCCCGAACTTCCCGACAGACCGGCGCGTGTTTGTCACCGGCCCCAACGGGCTGCAGGTCTCCTCGGACAACGGCGCCACGTTCACGACACTGGTGCCCTTGGGCGGGCCCACGGCCATCTCGCCGGCGTTCCCCATCGACCACCGCATCCTCATCGGCGCCGTACCGGGCTGGGAGTACCGGGACGACACCAAGACGACGACGCCGCTGCATCTCACGAACCGGCCCCCGGGGCAGACGCTGTCCTTCGCCTTCTCGCCGGCCTATGCCAAGGACGGCGAGCTGTTCATCGGCTCCTCGGCGCCTGATCCCAACAACCCGACACAGCAGGACCCGACGGTGACCACGTGCGCCTTCGGCACGTGCGCCAACCCGGCCCTGCTTCCCGACGCTGATCGCTTCCCGACCGTGCAGCCGTCGCGGAGCTTCGCGACCAACGGCATCGTGTACGCGTGGGCTGGGCCCCGCCTCTATCGCTCGGCCAACGGCGGCGGCGTCTTCAAGCCTGTCGCCCTGCCGGCCAAGGCCGACGTGCGGGCGATCGCCGAGGACCCCGACGGATCCCTCTACGTCTCGTTGCTCAGCACCGACGCCAAGGGCGTCTCCACCGGTGGCGTGTTCGTCAGCCGCGACGGCGGCCACACGTGGACGCAGGTCGGCAAGGACACCGGCCTGGCCAAGGGCGCGACGTCGATCGCCTCCCTCGGCCACGACCGTCTCCTGGCCGCGCCCGCCAGCAGCGGCCTGGTCTGTTCGGCTGACGCCGGCAAGACCTGGGCCAAGCGCTGCCCGGCCACCCCCTGACGCAGCACGAATAACGTGCGGCGATCAGCCGCGCCTTCTTCGAGACCGTTGACGACGCCCTGCACGGCTTCCTGCCGCCGGGCCTGCGCGACTTCCAGTCGCACCGCAGCAGCATGAACCTGAAGGTCTGGTACGAGGAGGGCCGCGAGCACTACGAGGTGCAGCTCGTATCGGGGCCGGCGCTCGAGGTCGGGTTCCACTGTGAGCACAAGGAGGCGACGCGCAACGACGACGTCCTCACTCGTCTGCTCGACGGCGCCAAACGCTGGCGCAAGACCCTCGGCCGGGCGCCACAGACGGGGCCCTTCCTCGGGCGGCAGAAGAACTGGCGGCGGGTGTCGGAGATCTGGGACGGCGAGGGCCTGACCGATGACGCGGCCGTCGAGGCGGCCGAGCGGCTCGGCGCCTACATCGAGGCGCTGGAGCCGTTGCGCCGTGGCACCGCGAAGAAGCTCAAGGCGTAGAAGGCGCTGGCGATGGCGATGATGGCGAAGCTGGGCGGCACGCGCGGCGCCAGGTAGCTCGCCGTGAGTCCGCCCCACATGGCGAGCACGGCCAAGGCGGCCGAGAGCCCCATCGCTACGTAGGGCCGGGCCGTGAGGCGTTGCGCGGCGCCGGCCGGCGCCGCGAGCAGGCCCAGCAGCAGCAGGGCGCCGACCGCTTGGGTTGCCTCGGCCGCGCACGCCCCGACGAGCGCGAGGAAGGCGATCCCGAGGCCCCGCACAGGCACGCCCCGGGCGGCGGCGACCGCCTCGTCGACGCTCGCAAACAACAGCGGCCGGGCGATGGCTGCCAGGCCCACCACGATGACGCCGGCGATCACCGCCGCCACCCGCGCCGCGCCGGCGCTGAGCCCGAGGATCGAGCCGAAGAGCACGCTCACGCCCGCGGCCCCGTTGGCCGTGCTGCGCGAGGTCGTGTACAGGGTGAGGAACAGCACGCCGAGGCCGAGGACCCACGCGAACACGTTGCCGATGACGACGTCGTCGGCCTGTCCGCCCCGGCCGAGGCCGGCCATCGCCATGCCGACGACGATCGTCGCCGCGAACAGGCCGAGGCGCGGGTCGACGCCGAAGGCGAGCGCCGCCAACGCGCCGGTCACGGCGACGTGACCGAGCGCGTCACCGGTGAACACCTGGCTGCGCAGGACGACGAAGTACCCGGCCAGCCCGGCGGCGGCGGCGATGGCGGTGCCGGCCAGAAAGGCGTGGCGGACGAAGGGCTGGGCGAACATGTCGCCGACCACGATCACGCCGGTGCCGGTGCTGGCACTGCGTGCTCGCGCCGGTGGGCGCGTCGCCGGGGCCGGTGCACGAGGGCGGCTCCGACATAGCCGGCGAAGCCGAACGTCGTGACGTAGAAGCCGATGGGGTAGGGCGTGAAGTAGGCGGCGGCCAGGGCCAGCCACGTCACCACCAGGCCGATGGCGACCGTCAGCACGAGGCCGACGGCGGGCCGAGCCGTCACCAGCTGGGCGGTGGCGCCGGGCATCACGAGCAGGGCGAACACGAGCAGCGTGCCGGTGATCTGGCTGACCTCGGCGGTTGTCAACCCGAGGAGGACCAGGAACAGCACCGACAGGGCGCGCACGGGAACGCCGCGGGCCGCGGCGACGTCGGGGTCGACGGAGGCGAAGAGGAGCGGACGACCCACCGCGGCGAGGGCCAGCAGGGCGGCGGCGCCGACGACACCGAGCACGACGACCTGGGTGTTGGTGATGCCCAGGAAGCTTCCGAACAGCAGGGCGTTGATGCCATTGAGAAAGCCCTTGTAGAGGGTCACGAACAGGAACCCACAGGCGAGCGCCGCGGCCTGCACCACGCCGATGCCGGCCGACTCCTCGCTGTAGCCCTCGCCGCGCTGGGGCCGCAGCCAGGCGATCAGCAGGGCGGCGCCCACGCAGAACCCGAAGAACCCCCACGCCGCGCTGATGCCGAGCCACACCGCACCCGCCGCGCCCGGGAAGCCGACCAGGGCAAGGGTGTGGCCGGCGAAGGACTGCCGGCGGATGACCATGAACCAGCCGATGGCGCCCGCGACGACGGCGACGATCGTGCCGGCCCGGAAGGCGTTGACCATGAACGGGAACTCGAAGAGCTGACGCACGTCGTCCAGCAAGTTCCAACTGAGGTGGGTGCCGGCCACGGCCAGCATCATCAATGTTCGTGTCGGTCGACGTGGTACGCCGGCGGCTCCGGCTGGCCAACGACCACGAGCCGCCCGTCCGACGCATGCAGCACCTCGATCGGCGTCTCGAACAGCCGAGTGAGCGTCTCGGACGTGATGACGTCGGCCGGTGTGCCGCACACCGCGCCACCCTCGCCGAGGTACGCGACGTGGTCGAGATAGGGGAGGATCGGGTTGACGTCGTGGGCGACCATCACGATCGTCATGCCCTCGTCGCGGCAGATGCGGCCGACGAGGGCGGCGACCGCCGACTGGTTGGGCAAGTCGAGGCTGTCGAGGGGCTCGTCGAGCAGCAGGAGCTTCGGGCGGCGCACGAGGGCCTGGGCGATGAGGATGCGCTGCTGCTCGCCGCCGGAGACCTCGCCCACAGGGCGGTCGGCGTAGGCGCCGGCGCCGACCAGGTCGATGACGTCGGCGACCCGCCGGCGGGCGTCGGCCTGGCGGCGCCGCCCGGGAACCGGAAGTCCCCACCGGTCGCCGTCGAGGCCGAGGCGGACCACGTCGACGCCCCGCACGCGGAGGCCGGCGTCGAAGCTGCGGCGCTGGGGGAGGTAGCCGATGTCGGCGTTGTTGACTCCCGGCTCGGCGCCGAGGACCGAGAGCGTCCCGGCGGTGAGCGGCAGCAGGCCGAGCACCGCTTTGACGAGCGTCGACTTGCCGGCCCCGTTGGGCCCGAGGACGGCGACGAACTCTCCGGCCGGGACCGAAAGGTCGAGGTGCTCCCAGATCAGTCGACCGTCCAGGCGCACGGCCGCGTCGCGCGCCTCGATGGCGTCGGTCACGGTCCGCGGGCGGTGATCCATTTGGAGAGCCATTCTCACTTACCTGTTGCCCGAGCGAGGGCCGACTGCAGACCTTGGAGCTCGGTGGTCTGCCAGTCCTGGAACGAGGCCGTGGCGGGCGTGAGAGTCTCGGTCACCGCCGCGACCTGCACGCCGCTGCTCCTGGCCAGGTCGACCTGGGCCTGCACGTCGGGCGTCGAGTTCTGGCTGTTGAAGACGTACACCTTGATCTGGTGCGTCTTGATCTGGTCGTCGCACGTGGCTTTGTCGGCGGCCGTGGGTTCGCTGCCCTCGCTGATGGCGGCGAGGAACGACGCAGGGGTCAGCAGGTTGAGGCCGAGGGCGTCGGCCAGAGGAGAGAAGATGCTCTCGGAGGCGCCCACCGGCACGCCGCCGTACTTCGCCTTGATGCCCGCGATCAGGGCGTTGTAGTTGGCGAGGGTCTGGGTGGTGAACGTGGTCTTCCGCTGGTCGAAGTAGGCGGCGTCGCTCGGTGAGAGGCGCTTGTAGTCGGCCGTGATCTGGTCGATGACCTTCTGCACGTCCGGCGGCGAGTACCAGCGGTGCGGATTGCCCCCCGGCTTCACGCCGACGAGGTCACCGACGTTGAGCACGGCGCGCCCGTTGACCGGGTTGGCCGCGAGCAGCTTGTCGGCCCACGGGTCATAACCGATCCCGTTCTCGATGACGTAGCGGGCCGAGGCCACCGCCCGGCCGTCGGCAGCCGTGGGCTCGTAGGCGTGCGGATCAGTGTTGGGGTTGCTGATGATGCTCCGCACGGACACTCTGTCGCCCCCGAGCTGGGCGGCGATGCTCCCCCAGAAGTTCTCGGCCGCCACCACCTGGAGCCGGCCGCCGGTCGCCGTCGACGAGGACGTCCCCGACGAACAGGCGCCGGCGACGACGGCGATGGCGAGGACGGGGGCGAGGATCCGGGAAAGCACGCCCGGAACCTAACTGAGAACGATTCCCATTACAAGTGCATCAAGCCCTCTCCCCCCTCGCTTTCGCTGGGTTCTGTGCGCTCGGCGCACACAACTCAGCAATAGCGGCGGCGGAGAGTGGGTCAGCGGCAGTTCTGGCAGCGGCCGACGAGGTCGATGCGGTGTTCGTGGACCTCGAAGTCCGACTCCTCGGCCGCGGCTTTGGCAGCCTCGGCGAGTGCGCGCTCGAGACGGGGGGAGGCTGCGATGTCGACGACCGTGCCGCAGTTACTGCAGATGAGGTGGTGGTGGTGCTCGCCGCTCAGGTCCTCGGCCAGCTCGAAGCGGCCGGTGTCGTCGTTGCCGGCCACCCTGCGCACGACCCGGGCGTCGGCCAGCACGGTGAGGGAGCGGTACGCCGAGCTGACGGGGACCGATGGGGCGACGTCGACGATCTCGGTGATCGTCAAGGGCCGGTCGGCGCCGGCCAGGGCGTGCACGATCTCGCGGCGGTTGGCCGTGTAGCGCTGGTCGAGCGCCGCCAGCCGCAGGGCGGCCTCGTCGTGGATGTGGTCGCCGTTCTCAGCCGCGGCTGGCATGGAACCTGCGTCGGAGCACGACCGCGCCGCCCGCCGCACCCACCAAGCCGAGGGCGACCCAGACCGGCAATGCGTTCCCGGTGGCAGGCAGGGGTCCGCTGCGCGCCGGCGCGGCGGCGGGCGGGGCCCCCGACGGTGCTGCGGCGCGCGCCGCGGCCGCCGCGGCCGCGCCGCCCGCGGTTGTCTGCGCGGCCAGGCACGGGCCGCCGACCTGACGTGCGACATAGGCCGAGGAGTCGGAGGTGTTCGGACCGCTCGGCAGGTCGGGCCGGTTGTACGGGTCGCCGGGGATCACGAGGATGGCGCAGCCCGTGACGGGGTCGACGGCCGCCGAAGAAAAGTCGGCCAGGTTGCGGTTGGAGGGCTGCCCGGGGATCAGGCCGCAGAAGATGCCCTGGGTGCAGATGTCGCCGTAGTGGATGACGTCGGGCGTCACCACGCTCTGGCTGAACGTCTTGCCCCCGTCGAAGCTGGTCGCCCCGTAGTAGCGCCACTGGGCCTTGGTGTTGTTGGGGTCGCTGGCGTTGGTCGACCCGAACCAGCCGAGCACGACCTGGTCCTTGCCGAGGCCGCCGGCGATGGCGGGCATCACGTTGGCCTTGAGGTCAGGGGTGTTGACCTGGATCGGCGGCGACCACGTCACGCCCTGGTCGTGGGAGGTGAACAGCCACAGATTGGTGGTGCCCTGCCCGGCCTTGGTCTGGCCGGCCGACGCCAGGTACAGCACGCCGCCGCCGTCGATGGCCTGGTTGTCGAAGATCTTGCCGAGCGCGGCGCCGGGGTCGGTGTAGATGAGGTGGTTGGCGAAGACGCCGTTGCAGCCGCCCTTGCCCACGGTCATGAACAGGTGGTTGAGGTTGGCGCCGATCGGTGGCGACACCTGGTCGGGCTCGCTGACCTCGACGTAGACCGAGCCGTCCTTGCCGACGACGGGCTTGGGGACCAGGGTGCCGGCGACCGGGCTGTAGTTCTTGCCGGCCACACCGCCCGGGTCGAGGACCGAGCCGCACGGCAAGAACGACTTGGCCTTGTCGGTCGACTTCATGATGATCGGCAGCCCGCCGGCGAAGTCGTGGTAGGTGAGGTACAGCTCGCCGTTGTTGCCGCGGGTGATCCACTCCCGATCGGTCTCCGGCCCCTGGTGGCTGCCGCTCACCGGGCCACACGGCGTCGCGCCGATGAGGGTGGGCGCGGTGAATGTCTTGCCGCCGTCGGTCGACGTGCACAGGTCGGTGGTGACGGCCTCCAGGTCGGCCACGTACACGGTGTGGTCGAGGCCGACCTCGACGTCGGAGTCGCCGCCGCCGTTGGTGGACGCGATGTTGGAGTTGACGGGGAACGTCTTGCCGCCGTCGTGTGAGGCCCAGAACCCCACGCCGTTGCTGCCCGAGCTCATGTTGCCGGCGGCCTGGTTCAGGGCGGCGGGGATGTGCTGGGGCGCCGACACGTAGACCGCGTTCGGGTCGCCCGGATCGATGGCGATCGACGGCTCGCTCCCGGACCACCTCGGGAGCTGCATCGGGGGGCTCCACGCCGGCGGGCTGGCGACGCTGCCGGCCGGTCCGGTGGCGGTGAACACGACCAGGGCCAAGACCGGGGCAAGCAACAAAAGAACGCGTCGCATATGCGGCATTCAGCTTGGCACAGCCCGGAGCCACTGCCCGCAGGCGGCCAAATCCCGCGCCCGGAGGCTGTTGCGGGGCTAGAACAGGGGCGTGTCCGAGCTGGGTGACCGTCTCGCCGAGGAGGCCGGAGCGCTGGCGCGGGAGGAGGGCGACCTCCGCAAGGCCGCCGCCCAGCTGGTCGAGACGGCTGGTGGCGACGACGAGGCGCTACGTCAGGCGCAGCGCCACTGGGCCGAGGCGCTGCACGAGCAGCCCGAGAGCAGCGACGCCCTCGGCGCCCTCGTGCTTATTGGCGCCGCCCTCTACCTGCAGCGCGACACGCAAGGCTCGTGAAGCGAGCGTGAGGATCTCGGCCAAGGTCGACTACGCCGTGCGAGCCATGGCCCAGCTGGCGGCCGAGCCCCCGGATCAGCCGGTGAAGGCCGACGACATCGCCCGGGCCCAAGACATCCCCCTTAAGTTTCTCCTGGGCATCCTCAACGACCTCAAGCGCGCCTACCTGGTGCGCAGCCAGCGGGGCGCGGAGGGCGGCTACGCCCTGGCGCGGCCGGCCGACGAGATCACCCTGGCCGACGTCATTCGGGTCATCGACGGCCCCCTCGCCAACGTGCACGACCAAAGCCTCTCCGAGCTCTCCTACGCGGGGCCGGCCAAGCGCCTGCGCGAAGTGTGGATGGCGGTGAGGGCCAGCCTCCGGGGCGTGCTCGAGACCACGACGCTGGCCGACCTGGCGGCCGGGAACCTCCCCGACGAGGTCAAGGAGCTCGCCTCCACCTACCAGGCCGAAGAACGCCGCCAGCGAGCCCGGCGCCGCTGACTTCATCGTTCTGGGGACGCTCCGGGGGCCCATGGCCCCCCTGAACGTCCCCAGAACGAGGGGCAGAGCTTGAAAACCCTTGTTGATAATCTCTACTATTCCGGTCGACTTAACGCGGACCATCGACAAAGGGGATTTGAACTGTGGGGGCAACTCTGGTGCGGCGGCTGGCGGGTGTGGCCGTCGCCATGGGCCTGGTGGCGGCCGCGTGCGGCGGGGGTGGGGGCGGTAGCTCCGCGACGGCCAAGTCCTCCGGCCACGTCGACCTGCGGCTCGGCTACTTCCCGAACCTGACCCACGCCACGGCCCTGGTGGGCGTGGCCAATGGCATCTTCACCAAGGATCTCGGACCGAACGTCACGCTTCAGACCAAGACGTTCAACGCCGGGCCGGCCGCCGTCGAGGCGCTGTTCGCCAACTCTCTCGACATCACCTATGTAGGCCCCAACCCCGCTATCAACGCCTTCCAGAAGTCCAACGGCCAGGCCGTGCGGCTCATCGCCGGTGCCACGTCGGGCGGCGCCGGCCTGGTGGTCAAGCCGTCGATCAACAGCGCCGCCGACCTCAAGGGCAAGAAGGTGGCGTCGCCGCAGCTGGGTAACACCCAGGACGTCGCCCTCCGCAGCTGGCTGAAGCAGAACGGTCTGAACACCACGCCCGAGGGCGGTGGCGACGTGCAGATCCTGCCCCAGGACAACGCTCAGACCCTCGACACGTTCAAGTCCGGTCAAATCGACGGCGCCTGGGTCCCCGAGCCGTGGACCACCCGCCTGGTCATCGACGGCAAGGGCAAGCTGCTCGTCAACGAGGGCACGTTGTGGGGCGGCGGCAAGTTCCTCACCACGACCGTCATCGTGCGCACTGCCTTCCTCAAGGACCATCCCGACGTGGTGAAGAACTTCCTGAAGGGTCACGTCGACGCCACGAACTACATCAACGAGAACCCGACTCAAGCCCAGCAGGCCGCCAACCAGGCGATCGCGCAACTGACCGGCAAGGCCTTGAGCAACGCGGTGGTCACCGCCGCGTGGCAGAACCTGACCTTCACATGGGACCCGCTCGCCGCGACCCTCCGCAAGGAGGCAACCGACGCCCAGTCCGTTGGCCTGCTGCAGAACCCCAACCTCAAAGGCCTGGTCGACGTCGTGCTCCTGAACCAAGTCCTGAAGGCTGATGCCAAGGGGGCCGTCTCCGGATGACCGACACAGCCGTGTCCACCGAAGAAGTCGAGGGCGCTGCGCCCGTCCCGAAGGCCGTCGACATCAGGGGCGTGTCCAAGGTGTACGGCCCCGCCGGCGACCACACCTTCGCGCTCGACCGCATCACCCTCGACGTCGACGAAGGTGAGTTCGTGTGCCTCGTCGGTGCGTCGGGGTGCGGGAAAACCACGTTGCTCAACCTGGTCGCCGGCCTCGACAAGCCCGGCGCCGGTGAGATCACCGTCGAGGGCAGGCCGGCGCTGCTCTTCCAGGATGCGGGTCTGTTCCCGTGGCTCACGGCCGAGAAGAACATCGAGCTGGCCCTGCGCCTGCGCAAGGTGCCGAGGGCCGAGCGGTCGAAACGGGTGGAGGAGCTTCTCCAAACCGTCCGGCTCGACGGCTTCGGCGATCGGCGCCCGCACGAGCTCTCCGGCGGTATGCGCCAGCGGGTGGCCCTGGCCCGGGCCCTCGCCCAGGAGACGCAGGTCCTGCTCATGGACGAGCCCTTCGGCGCCCTCGACGCCATCACCCGGGACCTCCTCCACGACGAGATCGAACGGGTGTGGACCGAGACCGGCATCACCGTCGTGTTCGTGACCCACAACGTCCGCGAGGCGGTGCGCCTCGGCGACCGGGTGCTCGTGCTGTCGAGCCGGCCCGGCCGCGTCGTGGCCGAGTTCCCCGTCGACATCGCCCGCCCGCGTCGCCTCGAGTCGCCGGAGGTGGCGTCGACGGCCGCCGAGGTCACCGAGCGCCTGCGCAAGGAGGTGCGGCGCCATGCCGACGACGACGCATCCTGAGACGAGCACCCTCGACGTCGAGCTCGCGGGCCTCGACAACCTCGACGTCCCCATTGCCCCTGCTCCGTCGCGTGCCCGGCGCGTCTGGTCGGCGGCCTGGCCCAAGCTGGCGGCCGTCGCTCTCTTCGTTTTCGCCTGGCAGGCCGTTGTCTGGCTCCGGCTGAAGCCCGACTACATCCTCCCGGGCCCGGTGAAGGTCTTCCGTGAATTCTTCCGCGAGATCGGCGACGGGGTCCTCCTGCGGGCGGCCGGCAACACCATGGAGCGCGCCGCGATCGGATACGGCATCGCACTGCTCGTCGGGTCAGTCGTCGGCTTGAGCGTGGCGCGGTCCAAGGTGCTGCGCACCGCCGTCGGATCGATGATCACCGGGCTGCAGACGATGCCCACCATCGCCTGGTTCCCGTTGGCCATCGTCCTCTTCGGCCTCAACGAATCAGCGATCCTCTTCGTCGTCATCCTCGGTGCCGCGCCGGCGATTGCCAACGGGATCATCGCTGGCGTCGACCACATCCCCCCGCTGCTCCTCCGAGCGGGGCGTGTGCTGGGCGCTCGAGGGCTGTCGACGTACCGCTACGTGATCATCCCGGCCAGCCTTCCGGGCTATGTGGCCGGCCTCAAACAGGGGTGGGCGTTCGCGTGGCGCAGTCTCCTGGCGGGTGAGCTGCTCGTGATCATCGCCAAGAAGCCATCGCTCGGTGTCCGCCTCTCCTTCACGCAGCAGAACAGCGACTACGTCGCCATGGTGGCAACCATGGTGATGGTCTTCCTCCTTGGAGTGGTGATCGACTCGCTGTTCTTCGGCCGCCTCGAGCGCACCATCCGCCACCGCTGGGGCTTGGTCGACGCCGCCGGCTAGCTCTTGGGTGTCGCCTCGTCCACTTTTGACGCGATAGCCGTCTCGGCCTCGGCCTGCTCGACCACGTCGAGGGGCGTCAGCACCAGGTCGATGGCCGCCCAGATCGTGCGCGAGTACGGGAAGAACACGATCGGGGTCACCAGGGCGGCCACGATGCCCCCGACGACGACGGGCCAGATGGCGACGTCGGGGTTGGCGGCCGCAGCCACGATGTAGCCACCGACGACCAGACAGACCAGGCTCTGGGTAAGGCCGAAGTTGATGACGTAGCCGCCGAGCTGGAACCCCTCTTCCCGCTGGAAGCGGTAGCCGCAGCCGGGGCAGCGCTCGACCATGTGAAACCAGCGCCGGAACAGCTTCCCGGTGCCGCACCGCGGGCAGCGCCGGGTCAGGCCCCGCCACAGCATGCGCCCGAAGGACGGATCGTCGGCCGCGCTGTCCACCCGCCCATTTTCCCCGCTGCTGCCGGCAACGTGCGCCTGCCGCGGAGAGCGGGGTCCATCGTCGATAATCACCACTCCGCGTGACAAATATCCCCAACGCCGCCATACTGACGCAGAGGCAAAAGGGGGACAAATGAGACTGCCGTCGCCGATTGTGGCCGGGTCCATCGCCATCGCGGTGTTCGCCGGGGGGTTCGCGGTCGGGCACTTTGTGACGGACGACTCGGGGTCGTCGACCAGCGCCAAAGGGAAGCCCCAGGTGCTCGGGCAGGTGTTCGCCGAGAACCCGAGCACGTCGACGAGCACCACGGCCGCGACGCTGGCCCCGGTGACGCCGGGAACCCAGCCGCCGACCACGTCCGCCCCTGCGAACACCGTCCAGCCCTCAGCCGGCACCCAGACGTCGACGGCCACGGCCGCTCCGACCGCGACCCAGACGACCTCGCCGCCGGCGACCACCACCGTCGTCGTCTCCAACCCCGACTGCGGCAGCGGCACGGCGACGGCGAGCGTGGCGTCCAAGACGTTCCCCAAGAGCAACACGGCGAGTCCGGACTGGGAGACCGACGCCACCGCCAGCGTCCAGAACGGCGTCAACAAGGCCATTCAGATCGACAGCCTGACGATCCGCCTCTTCTACGGCGACGGCAGTTCGCAGGACGTGGTCTTCAACAACGCCGTAGGCAACGTGGTCCAGCCCGGGGTGACGAACAACTACAGCGTGGCCATCAACACCGGCAAACGGCCGGTGCAGACAACGTCCATGCAGAGCTTCTCGTTCCACACCGCCGGGCACCCCGAGTGCGCCGGTCGGTCGGCCTAACTCCGCACCCCCTCGCGCGTTAGCGTTCGCCCATGCCCCTGTGGGGTTTGGGCACCGGGCGGTCGTTGCGGCGGTATCGGCGCGCCGCGGCTGCGTACCGGCAGGCGCTCGAGCCGTGGCAAGAGGAAGCCGACGCCCTGCGCGCCTATCTCACCGTCGTGCGCACGTTCGCCGGCGCGACCGCGGCCGACGAGCCGAGTGTCCCGCTGCAACTGGCACCGGGAGAGCGAGTGTTCTCCGCACTCGAGCGCGTAGGCCTCGTGGAACCGCGCAAACGCCCCGAGCGCTGGTCGGCCGGCTACACCGGATTCTCGTTCGCGATGGCGCGGGGCCTGCGCTACCGCGCCGCCGCCGGCGGAAAGAAGCAACCGGCCGACGAGGCGCCGACCGCCATCGACACGGGCATGGCCACAATCACCGACCGCCGTGTGGTGTTCCACGGGTCGAAGCGCACGCGCGAGTGGGCTTTCGACAAGCTTGCCGGCTACCACAATGACGGACGCGTGCCGGTCACGCTGTTCCAGGTCGCGAACCGCGAGAAGGTCTCAGGCCTGCTGTACGACCGCGCCAACGCCGAGGAGGTGCACTTCCGCCTGGCCCTGGCGCTGTCGCATCACCACGGCAACGTCGACGCCTTCCTGGACCACATCGAACGCCAACTGGCGGTCCACGAAGCGGCGAAGCCGGAGCCCCCGCAGCTACCGCCGGCGGCGCGCTCGGCGCTGCCGAGTCGCCGCCTGCAGCAGTAGCGGTAGCGGTGGTGCCCCCGGGCTAGAGCCCGGTGGGCGGCGGCGCGGTGAGGCACGCCGCGGCCTGGACCGGGTCGATGAGAGCCGGCGGAAGCACGGGCGGCACCGCGAAGGACGCCGTGGAGAAGTTGAAGAACTCGAACATGTTGTTCGCCGCCGCGTCACGGCGCGTCAGCGGTGGCAGCCCGAACCGTGTCTCGATGAACTTCAGGATCGAGGTGTGGTCGTTGACCACGTGCGACACCGAGTGGGGCTTGCTGTACGGCGAGATCACGGCGATGGGCACGCGGAACCCGTAGCGGTCGAAGGCGCCAGGGGCGTCGCCGGGCTGGAGCATCGGCGGGATGTTGTCGGGCGGCACGGCCGCGGGCGGCGGCACGTGGTCGTAGAAGCCGCCGTGCTCGTCGTAGGTGTGGAACAGCGCCGACGACGACCAGTTCGGGCTCTGCATCAGCGCGTTGATGACCTGCGACGAGAAGTTCTGGCCGACCTGGATGTTCGACGGCGGGTGCTCGTCGTTCTCCACGTTGCTCGTGCCCACGAAGATGGGGTCGACGTAGGAGACCTGCGGCAGCTGGCCGGCGGCCGCGTCGGCGAAGTACTGCGAGATGGGGAAGAGGTGGCCGGCCGCGTGGTTGCGGACGTAACTGAACTCTGCCGCGAACGGGATCTGGGCGAAGTAGACCTTCCAGCTGACGCCCTTGGCGTCGAGGTTCTCGAAGATCGTCTTCTGCGTGAAGTCTGTGGTCGGGTTCCCTGTCGGGAAGTCGTTGCGGATGTGACCGAACGACGTGCCTGCCAGCAGATAGAAGCGGTTGGGGAACGTCTGGGAGAGCACGGACTGGAAGTACCGGTCGCCCGTTGCGAACGTCCTGTCCATGGCGTAGTAGAAGGGCAGGTCGGTCTGGTCGTACCAGCCCATGGTGCGACTGCCGGTGGGATCGGCGGCGTTCACGTTGGCCTTGGTGAAGCCGTCCATCTTCCCGTTGTCGTACTCGGTGTGGCTGCCGTTCCACGAGTGGTCGAGGTCGGCGACCTCGCAGTACGTGGTCTTGTGGAAGTTGCGGATCGGCGGGCCGCTGGGGTTGAGGGGATTGGGGTTGGAGGCGTTGGCCGGCTCGGCCGCCATCTTGGGCTGGCCCTCGTTGTGGAGCTGGCCGAGGTAGGTGTCGGAGGAGCGGTTCTCCTGCATCATCACCACGACGTGGTTGATGACCGAGGCGCTGGGCGGGGGCTTGGGTGCCGCCTGGGCGGCGGGCGCATCGGCCTGTACCACGGCGAGGGTGGGCCCCAGCAGGGCCGCCGCCGCTACTCCGATGGCCAGCAACCGTCGCCGCATGAGAATTCCTCCCGAAATCGCCCGGTACCGCCCTGTGCGGGAGATGAATTCGGGATGAACGGGGGCTATTCCTCCCCGTCCGGCTCCACGTAGGTGGCCTCGAGGCCGTAGTGGCGGTCGAGGTCGACGACCCGGTTGAAGTCGTCGAAGGTCACCACCAGGTCGAGGTGGTCGCGGAGCGATCCCTGCTCCCGCAGGGTCTGAAGGGCGGTGGTCATGGCGCGGGCGGCCGCGAACAGCCCGGTGAGCGGCGAGACGATCAGGTCGTAGCCGAGGTCGTGCAGCTCCTTGGGCGTGAGCAGGGGGGTCTTGCCGGCCTCGATCATGTTGGCCACCCGCACGGTGTCGGGCACGGCCGCGGCCACCTGCTCGAGCTCGGCGATCGACTCGGGCGCCTCCACGAAGATGGCGTCGACACCGAGGTCGCGCGCGGCGCGGGCCCGCTCGCACGCCTCGTCGATACCGACCGCGGCGCGGGCGTCGGTGCGGGCGACGACGAAGAGCTTGTCGCGGTGGTCGACGGCGGCCTTCAGCTTGGCCAGCCATTCCTCGCGAGGGACGACCCGCTTGCCGGCCATGTGCCCACACTTCTTGGGCCACACCTGGTCCTCGAGGAAGATGCCGGCCGCGCCCGCTCGCTCGAACAGGTCGACGGTGCGGATGGTGTTGAGGGGGTTGCCGTGGCCGGTGTCGCCGTCGACGACGACCGCCATCTGGGGCACCGCCGTGCAGACGCGGCGGGCGACTTCCGCGATTTCGGTCTGGGTCAGGTACCCGAAGTCGGGCAGCCCGAGCAGGGTGGCCGCGCTGGCGTAGCCCGACACGAAGCAGACCTCGAACCCTGCCTCAGCGGCCAGCCGGGACGAGAGGGCGTCCCAGACCCCCGGCATGAGGACAGTGGTGCCCCCGCTGAGCAGTTCGCGAATGCGGTCGCCGTCCATTAGGGGAAAGGTAGGCGCGACAATGGCGACCGTGCCGATGCGCACCGACTGCAAGAACTACGAGAGCCGCACCTACGACGACGGCGAGACCGTCCGTAAGTGCAATCTCGACCTGGCGCCCGAGGCGCCGTGGCGCTGCCCGAATCCGTGCCGCGGCTACGAGCCCCGGCTGGCCGACGTCAACTGGGTCCACACCGACCTGGTCGCGCCGCCCACGCCTGACGAGCCCGAAGACATGGACGGCATCGCCGAGCTGCTCGACGAGGCCGAGGACGTCGTCAACGCCGCCGCGCCCGAGATCCTGGACGAGTTTGAGCCGCCGAAGGCGCGCCGCCGCTGGTGGCCCTTCGGCAAGCGCACCAGCTGACCACGTGACCTAGTACCAGGGCGACCACGGTGTCGTCCGCAGGAGTTTGCTCTCCCACTTGTCGCGGACGTCGAGGGCGTCGTTCATCCAGGTGCCGGACTTCTTGTGCTCGGGGGCGGTCTCCGTGGTGAGGAGCACGGCGAGGGCGTCGCGGTCGAGAACCTTCTGCATGAGCACCATCTCTGCTCGGCGGTGGGTGCCCCACGCGGGCCGGAAGGATGCCTCCATCCGCAGCAGGGTCGAGTGGTGCAGCAGGGGGGCGTACTTGCGGCCGGCGAGGTCCATGTACGCGTCGAGGTTGTTGTCGTGGGGCCAACCCGTGTCCTCCATGTAGAGGCTGAGGTCATGGGTTTCCGGCTCGCTGGGGACGGCACCGAGATCGACGTCCTGCATCGGCGACCACGGCGTCGGGACCATGACCTTCGACTTGAGGGAGTGGCGCATCCCGTCGACTCCGGCGGCCCACTCCGCGAGATCCCCGTTTTGGACCCGCTGGGCCAGGCGGTCCCAAGCCTCGCCGTCGCGGACGCCGGTGACGGTGACCACGTGGTAGGCGGGGCCGCTGCCGTGGGCGTGGTGGCAGTACCAGAGCAGGCGGGCGTCGTCGTCGGCGGCCAGGGCGGGCATCCACTGGTCGCGGTAGGCGGCCTCGAAGTCCTCCTCGGCGCGGCCGCGGACGTGGTGGGTCTCGTGCACGAACAGGGTCATGAGTCAGGACGGTAGACCGCGCCGCCATCGGGGGAGGTGGGCGGTTCGGACATAACGGACTTCAAGACCCCCTGTGACGTGCCGATATCCACAGCAAGGAGGGGACAGGTTCTGCCATGTCGTTGTTGAGGCGCTTCGCCCCGCTGCTCGTCAGCGTGGTCGTGATCGGGGCGCTCGGAGCTGTCGGACTGCGAGCGAGCGCGGGCGCCAACAGCAAGGCCGAGGCGCTGCACCGGCGCGACCGCGTCACGCTCCAGACGACGCTGGCCGGCCTCGGCCGGCAGTACACCTTGTTCGCCTTCAAGGAGGAGTTCGACTTCGCGTCGACGGGCCCGTGGTCGCTGAAGCCCGGCGATCCCTCCGACCAGGCCCGCCTGAAAGGGTTCGTCGGCCGCTCCGCCGTCCTCAACTACGGCGCCGCCCTCGTCGCCATCGACAAGACGCCGATCAACCTGTACGTCACCGATCCGGCGGGCGTTCCGCCGCCCACGGACCCGGGGTACACGCCACTGGTCCAAGGCCTGCTCGCCCAACAGCCGGGGCTGTCGGGTGTGATGCACGTCCGCGACATCCCGGTCGTCGCCCTGGGGGTGCCGGTGATGATCAACGGGCAGGCCAAGGCAGTGCTCGTCGGCTACTTCCGGGCTGACAAGAGCGCGCTGCAGACCTACGTCTCGCAGTTGCACTACGGCGTGACCGGCAGGGCCCTGCTCGTTGACTCGATGGGCTTGGCCGTCGCCTCGGGTGACCCGACGATGATCGGGCGCCAGGTTCAGACCCCCGAAATCCTCCACGCCCTCGACACCCAGCGCACGGGATTCCTCGAGACCGACGTCCATGGGACGAAGACCGCGGTCTCCCACGTCCCCCTCGGCCTCGGCGGCTGGACGTCGATCACCACCCAGGCGTCCAACGAGTTCTACGGGCCGCTGAAGAGCGCCCACAACCTCATCGACTACTCCCTGGTCGCGGTCCTGGCCGCCGCCGCGCTGGCCCTCACCGTTCTCACCCACCGGCGCCACGTCGCCGTCAGACGCGAGGAAGAGGCGCTGCGCCGCAGCGAGGAGCGGTTCCAGTCCCTCGCCCGCAACGCCTTCGAGCTGGTGACGGTGTTCGACTCGGAGGGGACGATCGTCTACGACAGTCCCGCAATCGAGCGCGTCCTCGGCTATGGCGCGGACGAGCGCATCGGCCAGAACGGCTTCGACTACATGCACCCCGAGGACCAAGGACGGGCGCGGGACATCCTCGCCAAGGCACTGGCGACGCCCAACGTGCCTGTACAACTCGAGGTCCGGGCCCGGCGTCGCGACGGCGAGTGGCGCTGGCTCGAGGTCTGGATCACGAACCTTTTGCAGGATCCTTCGGTCGCCGGAATCGTCGCCAACCAGCGCGACATCACCGAGCGCCGCGCCTTCCAGGAGCGGCTGACGCGCCAGGCCTACCACGACGCCCTCACCGGGCTGCCCAACCGATCGCTGTTCCAGAGCAGGCTGGAGGTGGCTCTGGCCCGCGCCGCGCGGCGCGAACGGACGATCGCCGTGCTGTTCATCGACCTCGACCGTTTCAAGGTCATCAACGACAGCCTCGGGCACGAGACCGGTGACGAGCTCTTGGTCGCCGTCGCCGGCCGCCTCCGGGAGGCCGTCCGCGACGAGGACACCGTCGCTCGCCTCAGCGGCGACGAGTTCACCGTGCTGCTCGAGGAGGTCGAGGACGAGGTCGAGGCCGCCCAGGTGGCCCAGCGCATCATCGAGGACATCCGCCGGGCCATCGACCTCGAAGGCCATCAGGTGTTCGTGGGCGCCAGCGTCGGCATCGCGCTGAGCCACAACGGCGAGGACCGGGCCGAGGACCTGCTGCGGGACGCCGACCTGGCCATGTACCGCGCCAAGGAGCGGGGTCGGTCCCGCTACGAGATCTTCGAGGTGACGATGGGGGCGCGGGCCCGCCTTCGCCTCGACCTGGAGAGCGAGTTGCGCAAGGCGCTGGAGAACGACGAACTGGTGCTCCACTACCAGCCCGAGGTATCGCTGCGCAGCGGGCGCATCATCGGCGCCGAAGCCCTCGTGCGCTGGGAGCACCCCGAGCGCGGCCTGCTGATGCCCGACGAGTTCATCCCCATGGCCGAGGAGACCGGGCTGATTCAGCCGGTCGGGCGGGCGTTGCTGCACAAGGCGTGCGTCCAGGCGGGGGAGTGGCAGGCTCGCTTCGGCATCGGGGCGCCAACGCGCGTCAGTGTCAACGTCTCGGGACGACAGCTCCCCACGCTGGTGCGCGACGTGGCGCGCGTGCTCGGGCGCACTGGTCTCGACCCGCGCACGCTGGTGTTGGAGATCACCGAGAGCGTCGTGATGGACGACCCTGAGGCGGCCATCCTCACCTTCGAGGCGCTGCGCCACATGGGGGTCTCCCTCGCCATCGATGACTTCGGCACGGGGTACTCGTCACTCAGCTGGCTCAAGAACTTCCCGATCTCGACGCTCAAGCTCGACAAGTCGTTCGTGCAGGGCCTGGGTGTCGACCCGGCCGACCGCGCCATCGCCCAGTCGGTGCTCACGATGGCCTCGTGCCTCGACGTCACGGTGACCGCCGAGGGGATCGAGACGGCCGAGCAGGCGGCCGAGCTCATCAGCCTCGGCTGCATCAGCGGCCAGGGCTACTACTACGCCAGGCCGAAGCCGGCGGACGAGATCGACCAGCTCCTGGCCCAGTCCGCCCTGTTGGGCCGGGCGAGTTAGCTGGGCGTCAGCTTCTCCAGCGTTGACGTCACGTCGCTGTGGGCCGTGAACGCCCCGAACTTCACGTCCGAGACCTGGTGGCTCTTGGCGAACAGGTCGTACTGAGGCGCCACCCAGGCATCCTGCGTCTGGGTACCCGTGTACTTCCCGGAGAGCGTCCCGACCTGATGGATCATCATCGTGTTGACGGGCTGACCGCCGATCGTGATCGTCTCCATCCGCACGAAGTCGATGTGGACGTGGATGTTTGTGCCCGGTGGATTCGATGACAGGTCGAAGTCGACGCTCTGGCCGGGTTGGACGCCAGTCGGCGCCGCCAGCGGCGGTGGGTTGCCGACGAAGTCCAGTGTCTGACCCGACTGCGTAACCCTGATTTCAACGAGGTGCACGCCGTCGGGCTTGAAGTCGAGCGTGGTCTTGCTCTGGTTGCCCGAACCGAAGTCGTTGGTGGACGTCTGCTGCGTTCCCTGGGGCGGGTCGACCGTGAGCGTTGACGTCGGGGGCGGCGCGCCGAGCGTGTTCTGGCCGGTGGCCTGGTTGTCGTAGGTGTACTTCCCGGCGGGTGCCGGCTTGGCGGGCGATGCGCCCGCGGGCGGCGTGTAGCTGCCGGAGGACTGGCCGTTGACCTTGGCGCCCGATGTGGTGGCCGTCTTGCTCGGTGCCTTGGTCGTGGCCGTCGCGCCCGCGGCGCCGGCCACCGTCGTGGTGCTGCCGGCCACAGTCGTGCTCGTATCCACCGAGCTCGTCGTTGAGCCGCTCGCCGCCGTCTTCTTGGTGCCGCCACCACCGCCGCACGCGGCCAGAACGACCGCTGCGACTGCAGCAACTATCGCCACCCGCTTCATGTCAGAACTACCTCTCCGCCGTGGACTCCGCTCCGGAGCGTAGGGCAGCGGTAACGGATGTGGCGATGCCGCGACCGTCGAGGCCGAGCTCAGCGAGGATCTGCGCCGGCGTGCCCTGGGGGATGTACGCATCCGGTGTGCCGAGCACGAGAACCGGTGGCGCGGGCTGGTCGGGATCGAGCGCGGCCACCGCGTCGGCAATGGCCGTGCCCGCACCGCCCATGCGCACACCGTCCTCGACCGTGACGACGAGGGGATGGCCGGCGGCGTCGCAGATCATGTTGGGGTCGAGCGGCTTGACGACGCGAGCGTCCCAGACGGTGGCCTTCACGCCCTGGTCGTCGAGCAGCAGGGCGGCGTCCTCGGCCGCCTCGACCATGCGGCCCACGGCGACGATGCACACGTCGCTGCCCTGGCGGACGCGACGGGCGTGCAGCCCCGAGCCGACCTGCTCGGGAGGCACCTGACGGGCCGCGCCCCGCGCGTAGCGAATGGCGACCGGGCCGTCGTTGATGCGCATCGCCTCGGCGACCATCACCCGGAGGTCCTGGGCCGACGACGGGGCGAACACTGTCATCCCCGGCACCTTGGTGAGAAGGGCGAGGTCGAGCAGGCCGTGATGGGACGCGCCGTCGGGGCCGGTGATTCCGGCTCGGTCGATGCAGAACACGACCGGCAGGCGGTGCAGGCCGACGTCGAGGTTGACCTGGTCGAAGGCCCGGCTGAGGAACGTCGAGTACACGGCCACAACCGGCCGGAGCCCGCCCATTGCCATGCCGGCGGCAGACGTGACCGCGTGCTGCTCGGCGATGCCGACGTCGAAGAAGCGGTCGGGGAAGCGGGCCTGGAACGGCAGCAGGCCCGTGGGGCCGGGCATCGCCGCGGTGATGGCGACGACGCGGGGATCGTGCTCGGCGACCGACAGCAGCGCCTCGGAGAACGCCTGGGTGTACCCCGACGGGGCCGACCAGCCCTCGGGGGGCCCCGTGGCCGGGTCGAACACCGGGGCGTCGTGGAGGCACTTCTCCTCGTCGTCCTCCGCGAACGGATAGCCCTTGCCTTTGCGCGTCACCATGTGCACGACGATGGGGCCGTCGAAGGCGGCGGCCTGGCGCAGCACGTGTTCCATCTCAGCCACGTCGTGGCCTCTGACGGGGCCGACGTAGCGCACACCGAGGGCCTCGAAGAAGTTGCGGGGCTCGAGCACCTCACGGAACGCGGCCCGCAGACCCTGCACGCCGGCCTGCAGGTATTCGCCCAGGACAGGGATCTCGCCCAGCGCGCTCTCGGCCATCTCCCGGCGCCGCACGTAGGACGGGCTCGACCGCAGCCTGGTGACACTCGTGGAGAGGCGCGACACAGTCGGTGCGTAGGAACGGCCGTTGTCGTTGAGGACGATGAGCACCTTGCGGCCGCTGGTGCCGAGGTTGTTGAGGGCCTCGTAGGCCATGCCCCCCGTCATCGACCCATCGCCGATGACGGCGACCACGCGGCGGTCGTCCTCCGCGCCCGACAGGTGCAGCGACGTCGCTACCCCGTGGGCGTAACTGAGGATCGTGGAGGCGTGGCTGTTCTCCACCCAGTCGTGCTCGGACTCCTTGCGCGACGGGTAGCCGGACAGGCCGCCCGGCTGGCGCAGGTCGGTGAAGCGCTCGCGCCGGCCGGTGAGGATCTTGTGCACGTAGGCCTGGTGTCCCGTGTCCCACAGCAGGATGTCGCGGGGGGAGTCGAACACGCGGTGAAGGGCGAACGTCAGCTCGACCACGCCCAGGTTGGAGCCCAGGTGACCGCCGGTGACCGAGACCGCGTTGACAATGAAGGTGCGGATCTCGCTGGCGAGGGTGGCCAACTGCTCGTAACTGAGGTCTCTGATGTCCGCCGGACTGGAGATCTTCTCGAGCAACATCTGTGACCGAAACTACCCCTGACTGCGTAGGGCTACGCAGTCAGGCTGTGGGTAGGGTCCCCTCGTGCCGTCCCGGGATGACGCCAAGCGGGCCGGGCGCCAGGCGCTCAGCGGGCTGAAGGGCACCCTGGCCCAGCGCATTGCCGGGATGCTGCAGAAGGATCCCGAACTCCTGTCCGAGATGGTCGAGCTCGGCCTCGTGCGCCGCGAGTGGCTGGACGACCCCGCATCCGAGCCGATGTCGACTGCCGGGCCCGTCGAGGTCGCCGAGCGGTGGCTCGAGCGGTCGGTGGAGCAGCGGCCGTCGCTCCTGAGCAAGCTCGGCCTCAGCGCCATCCAGCAGCTCTCCTCGTCAAGTGACGGCACCCAGGAGGACGGGATGCCCTCCCGCCTGGCGGTTGTCTTCACCGACATCGAGGGGTTCACCGCCTTCACGGCGCGAGAAGGCGACGAGGCGGCCAGCCAGCTGTTGGCCGAGCACTACCGCCAGGTGGGGCCGGTGGTGCGCAGCCGGGGCGGCCACATCTTGAAGCGACTGGGTGACGGCCTCCTGCTGACGTTCCCGGCGTCGGAGGCGGCGGTGCTCGCCTGCCTGGAGCTCGTCGATCTCGAGGCCAAGCCGCTCCGGGTGCGAGCTGGCATCCACGTGGGTGAGGTGGTGGTCGCGGGCGACGAGATCGTCGGCCACGTGGTCAACGTCGCGGCCCGTGTGGCTGAGTCGGCCAAGGGCGCCGAGGTGCTGGTCACCGACGAGGTGCGGCAGGCGGCCAAGGACATCCGAGGCGTGACGTTCGGGCGGGCGCGGAGCAAGACCTTCAAGGGCGTCGGGGAGAAGGTCTTGGTCAGCCGCGCCGAGCGCGCTTAGGCCGCGGCTGCGGCTTCGGCCGCGGGGCGCTTCTCCCAGCGGCGGGTCACGAAGCCGGCCAGGAAATAGCCGACGCCGAGGCACACGGCGCCGCCGACTGCGTCCAGCCAGTAGTGGTTGGCGGTCACGACGATGGCGAACAAGGTGCATGCCGGATACAGGGCGATCAGGGCCTTCGACCACCAGTGGCGAAGCACCGGGAACAGCACACACGCAGACCACAGCGACCAGGCGAAGTGGAGGCTGGGCATGGCCGCATACTGGTTGGAGATCTTCTGCATGGTGCCCGAGTCGAACGACCAGATGGTCTCGAAGCGCTCCAGGGTGTCGACGAAGCTGTAGTGCAGGCCGTGCAGGTCGAGGAGACGGGGCGGCATCAGGGGATAGAGCGCGAAGCCGACGAGGGCGAGCGCGGTGGTGATCGCCAGGGTGTTCCGCCAGCGCGCGTAGCGCTCGGGGAAGCGGCGGAAGATGTAGATCAACGCGGCAGCGGTGACGACGAAGTGAAACGTGCCGTAGAAGATGTTCCAGAACTCGATGAAGAAGCGGCCCAACGTCAGCGTCGCGTGCTGCACCGCCTGCTCGTGGAAGAGCCCGAGCGCCCGCTCGATGCTGATGATGTGCATGGCGTTGTGAAGAGCATGTTGCGCGGAGACGGAGGCCGAACCCTGTGTGTTCCGGATGGCGCTGTACACCAGGTAGAAGGCGAGGACGTAGAGCACCTCTTTCCACCAGCGCAGGCCGCGCTGACGCCGCCGGACGGGCGCCGGGAGGAGTTCGCCGTCGGGCTGGGTATCAGCCCGCGCTGCAGTGACACTCACGCGGCGTGCGCCTGCGCCTGCTGGGCCGGACGTCTGCCACCGCCGACGGCGAAGGCAGGCGCCCCGAGGAGGCTGACAAGCAGGGTGGTCCCGTAGATCAGCAGCCCGAAGGCGACGGCGTGCTCGGTGGACACGCCCAGCGGATGCAGAAAGAGCACCAGCGCACCCTCGCGCAGACCGAGGCCGCCGATCGAGATCGGGAGCACCTGGGCCATGGCGACGGCCGGCATGAAGGCGAGCAGGATGGTGATGCCGATGTTGAGACCCAGGGCTTGGGCGATCATCCAGGCCGCGACCACGAGCGTGAGTTGGTAGGCCAGGCTGACGCCGAGGACGGCGAGCACGGCGAGCGGAGCCCGCCGGAACTCCTCCATGCCGAGGTGCACCGCGCCGATGAAACGTGTCCAGCCCTCGCCGTGGGCCAGGCGCCCGCCGAGCTTGGGGCTGATGCCGGCGGCCACGAGGACGCCGAGCACGACCAGCGCGCCGACGGCGAGGACGAGCGCCAACCGGCTGGCGCCGCCCAGGTGGAGCAGCGACGGATGGAGGGCGAGGCCCGCGAATGTCAGCAGCGGCAGGACCACCCACCCGCTGACGCGCTCGAGGATGACCGAGGCGAACGAACCCGGTGTGTCGCCCGTGGTGGCCGACAACCGGCTGACGCGCACGACGTCACCGCCGATGGTGGACGGCAACACGCTGCTGACGAACATCCCGGCGAGGTACTGGGAGAAGAATGTGCTGAGACGGGCGTGCAGGTGCAGGACGTCGGCCACGCGCTGCCACCGAGCGGCGGCCAGACCGACGGCAAAGATGCTGAGGGCCAGTCCGGAGAGCAGCCACGCCAGCGTGCTGGCGTGCCACGCGGGAACGAGCGCCGACAGGTTGAAGCTCGTGAACTTCGAGAGAAGGAACGCGAGCATGCCGAAGCTGGCTAGAAGCCGCGCTGCTGTCAGCAGGTGCTTGCGCCGAGTCACGTCCCTCCCGGCCCGTAGCCTATGTTCTCGGCCGCTGCGCAGACATGGAACCAGCGTGGCACGTGCCGGCCGAATCCGGAAGGGGAGAGGTGATGCGCAGGCTGGCGGCGGTGGGGGTGGTTGCCCTGCTGTTGGCGGCCTGCGGGGGCGGCGGGTCCTCGGCCGCGCTGACCCTTGTGCGCGATGCGCCCAAAAAGACCACCGACGCCGGCACCTCCCGTCTGGAAGTGCTGATCGAGCGGCCGCAGGCCCAGGGTGGGCCGGCCGCTCCGATCAAGATCACGGGCGAGGCCGACTATCAGGCCCATCGTGGGCACATGCTCATCGACCTGTCGCAGTTCGGCCTCCCGGGCCCGCCAATAGACGCCGTCTTTGACAACGTCACCGTCTACGAAAAGTTTCCCGCGGCCCTCGGCGCCGCCCTGCCAGCGGGGAAGTCCTGGGTGAAGGTCGACCTGGCGACCGCCGGCAAGAACGTGGGTGTCGACGTCGGCAGCCTCAGCCAGGCCCAGGCCGGTGACCCGAGCCAGACGCTCGACTACCTGCGCGGCGCGTCGGACAACGTCACGCGGGTTGGGACCGAGGACGTGCGGGGCACGCAGACGACGCACTACAAGGTCGTCGTCGACCTGAACAAGGCCGCGGAGGCGTCGCCCACCGCGAAGGACGCGATCAGGTCGGCGATCAAGCTGCTCGGGTCGTCGACGCAGCCGTTGGATCTCTGGGTCGACGCCCAGGGCCGGGTCCGACAGATGAAGTACACGGTCGACCTCAGCAAGTCGAAGGTGGCGACGTCGACGCCGGACGTGCCCGGGTCGGTGACGTTCACGCTCAACCTCTTCGACTTTGGCATCCCTGTGCAGGCGCAGGTGCCTCCGCCGGAGCAGGTGGTGGACCTCAGCGCGTTGACCGGGGGCAAGTGATGCAGCTCCGCAAGGTCGACGCCGGCGACCTCACCTTCGAGATCGCCCAGGCCGGCGCGGGGAACGAACGCCGTGTGCTGTTGCTGCACGGCTTCACCGGTGCGAAGGACGACTTCGTCGACGCCGTCGACCGGCTGGCCGACGCCGGCTGGCACGCAGTTGCCCCCGACCTGCGCGGCCACGGCAACAGCTCGCACCCCTCGTCGGAGGACGACTACGACCTCGAGCTGTTCGCCGACGACGTGCGGGCGCTGGTCGAGGCCCTGGGGTGGCGCGACCAGTTCGTGCTTCTCGGCCATTCGATGGGCGGGATGATCGCCCAGGTTGTCGCCCTGCGTGATCCCTCGCGGCTGCGCGGGCTCGTGCTGATGGACACCGCCCACGGACCGCTCGAGGGCATCGACGCCAGCCAGCTCGACCTCGGCCTCGCCGTGGTCCGGGAGCACGGCTTGGAGGTGCTGGCCGACCTCCAAGCCGAGCACGACGCCCCGCTGGAGACGGCGGCCGCGGCGCGGCTGCGGGCCGAACGGCCGGGGTGGGAGGAGTTCGAGCGCCGCAAGTTCCTCTCGTCGTCGCCGGCCATGTGGGCCGCCATGGCGCCGAAGATGCTGCACCAGGCCGACCGTCTCGACGCGGTAGCGACCTTGCCGGTGCCCGTACTGGTGATCGTCGGCGAACAGGACCGGCCGTTCCTGGGTCACTCGGAGCGCATGGCCAAGGCCATCCCGACGGCTCGGCTGGTCGTCATTCCCGACGCCGGGCACTCGCCCCAGTTCGAGAACACCGAAGCGTGGTGGGATGCGTTGACGTCTTTTCTTCAGGAGGTCTCTTGACGATGGAAGGCCACGGCGGCGAACTGCTCGTCTCGACCCTCGCCGGCTATGGCGTGGACTCGATCTTCACGCTTTCCGGCGGGCACATCTTCTCGATCTACGACGGCGCCGTGAAGGCGAAGTGGCGCATCGTCGACGTTCGCCACGAGCAGACCGCCACGTGGGCGGCCGAGGGCATGGCCAAGCTGACGCGGCATCCCGGCGTCGCCGTGCTGACCGCCGGGCCGGGCGTCACCAACGGCGTGAGCGCCATGACCACCGCCCACTTCAACGGCTCGCCGCTCGTGGTGCTCGGCGGGCGCGCCCCCCAGGGGCGCTGGGGCGCGGGCTCGCTGCAGGAGCTCGACCACGTGCCGATCGTGGCGTCGATCACCAAGCTGGCGCGCACGGTCACGGCGCCCGGCGACATCCCCAAAGAGGTCGGCGAGGCGGTCGCTACCGCGCTCGCTCCCCACCGCGGCCCGGTGTTCCTCGACTTCCCGCTCGACGTGGTGTTCGCCCACGGCTCGGCCGACGTGCCGGCTGCGGTCGTGCCGTCCGCGGTCTCACCTGACCAAGAAGAGGTGGCGAAGGCGGCCGCGTTGATCGCCGGCGCTTCGCAGCCGGTTCTCGTGGCGGGGAGCGACGTGTGGTGGAACGGGGCGTGGGACGCGTTGCGCCGCTGCGTCGAATCGCTGCGGGTGCCGACCTTCGTGAACGGCATGGGCCGGGGCTGCCTGCCCGCGGACCACGAGCTGGCCTTCGCCCGCACCCGCCGGTTCCTCAAGCAGGCCGACGTCGTCGTCGTCGTGGGCACCCCCCTCGACTTCCGCCTGTCGTTCGGGTCGTTCGGGTCGGCCCAGGTCGTCCACGTCGTCGACAGCCCCGACCAGCGGGCCACGCACGTGCAGACCGCGGCCTCGCCCGTGGGGGACTTCGCCGCCATCCTCGACGGGTTCGCGTCGTATCCGGGCTCGCGCGCGGACCACGAGCCGTGGATCGCCCAGCTGCGCTCCGAAGAACACGCGGCGCGTGAGGCCGAGCGGGCCGAGCTCGAGTCCGACGCCGACCCCATCCACCCGGCCCGGGTGTACGGGGAGCTGCGCAAGCGGCTGGACCGCAACGCCGTCGTCATCGGCGACGGCGGCGACTTCGTGTCCTACGCGGGCAAGCTCATCGACTCCTACGAGCCCGGGTGCTGGATGGACCCCGGCCCGTACGGCTGCCTGGGCACGGGCGTCGGCTATGCGATCGCGGCGCGCGTCGCCCACCCCGACCGCCAGGTCGTGCTCATGCTCGGCGACGGCGCCATCGGCTTCAACGGCATGGACTTCGACTCGTTGGTCCGCCACCAGCTGCCGGTGGTCGCCATCGTCGGCAACAACGGCATCTGGGGCCTGGAAAAGCACCCCATGCAGGCCATCTACGGCTACGACGTGGCCGCCGACCTCCAGCCCGGCCTCCACTACGACGACGTCGTCAAGGCCCTCGGGGGCGCGGGCGAGACCGTGTCCTCCCCGAAGGAGCTCGGCCCCGCTCTGGACCGGGCCTTCGCGGCCGGCGTGCCCTACCTGGTCAACGTCCTGACCGACCCCGCCATCGCCTACCCCCGGTCCTCCAACCTCGCCTAGCAGCCTCGTGTAGCCAAAACCTCTCCAAGTCTCGTTTCCGCACGCTCGAACGGGCACGAACGGAGCGAGCTCAGCGACGTGGAGAGGTTTTTTTGGAGTTACTCGTTGGCCTTCTCGATGAAGCGGTCGCGGTTGACGATCACCCTCGTGACCTTGCCAACGGCAACGAGGCCTCGGTCGCAGTTCACCGAGACGGTGAACACCAGGCGCCGACCCTCGACGCTCTCGAGCTTGGCCTCGGCCCGCACCGACCGTCCGACGGGGGACGGCAGCAGGTGGTCGAGCTGCACGCGCTGGCCGACGGTTGTGGCCTTGGGGTCGAGGTGGCCCGCCAACGCGGCGACTGACGCCTCTTCGGCCAAGGCGACCACCCTCGGGGTCGCCAACATCGGCACGTCGCCCGAGCGCAGAGCCTCGGCGGTGTCGCCGTCTTTGACGGTGAGTTCGACCGTTCCCACCAGGCCCGGTTGCAGCTCCACGTCGGTAGGATAAAGGGGCCCCATCGCCCCGGCGAACCGGGGCGGAAGGGGAGTCCCGGATGATCGAAGAGTCGGTCCTGCAGCGCGTCCTCGGCACGGCACTGCGCAGCGGTGGCGAGTTCGCCGAGGTGTTCGCCGAGGACAAGCGCAACTCGTCGGCCCGTCTCGACGACGGCCGCGTCGAAGAGCTGACGTCCGGGCTCGACCGCGGGGCCGGCATTCGCGTCGTTCGGGGCGACACCACCGGCTTCGCCCACACCGCAGACCTGTCCGAGGAGGGCCTTCGCAGTGCCGCTGAAGCGGCGGCCGCGGCGGCACGGGGCGGTGGGGGTGGCGTGAAAGAGGTCGCGGTCACCCGCCGAGAAGTCGAGCGACCCCACGAGGTTCAGATCCTCCCCCAGGACGTCCCCAAGGCCGCCAAGGTCGAGCTGCTGCAGCGAGCCGAGAGCGCGGCCCGCAGCGAAGGCGACTCCGTCCGCCAGGTCAGCGCCCTCACCGCCGACAGCCGCCGGCGCATCCTGATCGCAAACAGCGATGGCGTCCTCGTGGAGGACGACCAGGTGCGCACCCGCTTCATGGTCCAGTGCGTGGCCGTCGGCGACACCGGCATGCAGACGGGCTACGAGGGCCCGGGCCGCACCATCGGGTTCGAGCTCTACGACGAGATCGACGTCGAGGACACCGCCCGCACCGCCGCCCGCCGTGCGTTGAACATGCTCAAGGCCCGTCCCGCGCCCAGCGGCAAGCTGCCCGTCGTCCTCAAGAAGGGCGCCGGCGGCGTCCTCTTCCACGAGGCCTGTGGTCACGGCCTCGAGGCCGACCTCGTCGGCAAGGACGCCAGCGTCTTCCGGGGCCGCGTCGGCGAGCAGGTCGCCAGTCCTCTCGTCACCCTCGTGGACGATGGCACCTACGCGCGCGAGTGGGGCACCTACGCGGTCGACGACGAGGGCAACGCCGCGCAGCGCAACACGCTCATCGAGAACGGTGTGCTGACGGACTACATGTGGGACTTCCTGCGGGCCCGCAAGGAGGGCCGCGCCTCGTCGGGCAACGGCCGGCGCCAGAGCTACCAGCACCTGCCGATGGTGCGCATGACCAACACGTACGTCCTCGAAGGCGAGGAAGACCCCGAAGAGATCATCCGCCAGACACCCCACGGCGTGTACTGCGTGCAGCTCGGCGGCGGGCAGGTCAACACCGCCACGGGTGACTTCGTGTTCGGCATCACCGAGGCGTACATGATCGAGAACGGCGAGATCACCGACCCCATCCGGTCCGCCAACCTCATCGGCAACGGTCCCGAGACGCTGCAGCTCATCGACGCCGTCGGTAACGACTTCGACACCTGGGCCGGCACGTGCGGCAAGGACGGGCAGGGTGTGCCGGTCTCCTCGGGGCAGCCGACCCTGCGGGTGGGGGCCATCACCATTGGCGGCACCGCCGCCTAGCGCGAATGGCTGACGAACTCCTCGCCATTGCCGAACGGGTCGCCGCTCAGGCCAACGACCGCGAACAGGTCGAGGCCTACGTGGCCCGCACCCGCGACACCGATGTCAAGGTCTTCGGCGGCGAGGTCGAGTCGCTGTCGTCGGCCGAGACCGAGGGCGTCGGGGTGCGCGTCGTGACCGACAACCGCCAGGGGTTCGCGTACGCCGGCTCGCTCGACGACGACGCCGTCGCCGAGGCGCTCGCCGAGGCCCGCGACAACGCCGGGTTCGCGAGCGAGGACGAGTACCTCGGCCTTCCCGACCCCGACGGGGTTGCGCCGACCGAGCTGGACCTCTTCCGCAGTGACCTGGCGAACGTCGCGGCCGACGACAAGGTGGCGCTCGCCCTCGAGGTCGAGCGCGCGACTCGGGCCGCCGACAGCCGCATCCGGGGCGTCGAGACGGCCGAGTACGGCGACGCGGCTGTGGAAGCGGCCGTGGCGTCGAGCACCGGTGTGCGCGCCCACGTGCGGCGCACCGTCTGCTCGGTGTACGCCTACGCCCTCGCGGGTGAGGGGGCGGAGACCCAAACCGGCTACGGCTATGACGTCGGTCGCCACCCTGACGAGCTCGACGTCGCCAAGGCGTCGTCGATGGCCGCCGAGCGAGCCACCCAGATGCTGGGCGCCAAGCAGCCGAAGTCGCGCAAGATCACCGTCGTCCTCGACCCCCTCGTCACCGCCTCGTTCCTCGGCGTGCTCTCCTCCGCGTTGTCAGGCGAGTCGGTGCTGAAGGGTCGCTCGATGTTCGCCGACCGCGTCGGCGAGGTCGTCGCCGCCACCAGCTTCACGCTCACCGACGACCCCACCAACCCCGAGGCCTTCGGCGCCGCGCCGTACGACTCAGAAGGCTTGGCCACGAGGCGCAACGAGCTGATCCACGGTGGGATCCTGCATGGGTTCCTGCAGAACACCTGGACCGGCCGCCGCTCCGGCACAGCGACCACCGCGTCCGCGGTGCGCGCCGGCTTCAAGTCGACACCCGGCGTCGGGGCACGCGCCCTGAGCCTCGTCCCCGGCGACAAGACCCAAGAAGAGCTCCTGGCCGACGTGGGCGAGGGACTCCTCGTGCGTTCGGCCATCGGCCTGCACTCGGGCGCCAACCCGGTCAGCGGCGATTTCTCGGTGGGCGTCGAGGGCCTGATGGTCCGGAACGGAACGTTGGCCGAACCCGTGCGCGAGGCCACGGTGGCGTCAACCCTCCAGCGCATGCTGCAGGACGTCACTGCGATCGGCTCGGACCTGGAATGGCTCCCCGGCGGGGCCGCGGGCGTGACCGTCGTGATCGGCGACGTCAGCCTGAGCGGTTCTTGACCGGAACCTAACCCGGCGTTCTCCTAACCTCCCCGGGCATGTCCACCACGCCCCGCATCCAGATGCGCCCGCTCACGTGGCTCCTGATCGCCGTCGCCCTCGTGTTCGTCATCCTCGCCGTCGTGTACTTCGTGACGCCCGCCAACCAGCTCCCGTCGTTCTTTCCCGGACACCAGGCCGGACTGACGAAGCACCACACCAAGCACGGCCTGGCTGCCCTCGGGGTCGCGGTTGTCGCCCTCATCGGCGCTTGGTTCACCACCGCGCCGAGCCGCGCCACCGCGTAAGTAAGTGCTCTCCTACTTCCAGGCCATCGTCATCGGCCTGCTCCAGGGGGTCACCGAGCTCTTCCCGATCTCGAGCCTCGGTCACTCAGTCCTACTCCCCAAGCTGTTCGGCTGGGACAACCTGGTCAAGGCGCAGTCGCAGAGCGAGTCGTTCTATCTGGCGTTCCTCGTCGCGCTGCACGTGGGCACCGCCATCGCCCTGTTCATCTACTTCCGCAAGGAGTGGTACGGCATCATCGGCGGCTTCTTCCGCAGCATCGCCAACCGGCGTATCGAGACGCCGGACGAGCGCCTGGCGTGGCTGCTCGTCGTGGCGACCATCCCGGCGGGGATCACGGGCCTCCTGTTCGAGCACGAGCTGCGCACGGTGTTCGCCAAGCCGGTCGCGGCAGCCGCCTTCCTCATGGTGAACGGCCTGCTGCTGCTCGCCGGCGACCGCTACCGGCGGCGCGCGGAGGTGCGGCAGCTGGTGGCCAGCCACGCCACCACGCACAGCGAGACCGAGACCGGGCGGCGGCTGGACACGCTGGACTTCAAGGAGGCGGGCGCGGTCGGCGTCGCCCAGATCGCCGCCCTGTTCGCCGGCATCAGCCGGTCGGGGATCACGATGATCACCGGCCTGGCCCGCGGCCTCGACCACGAGGACGCAGCCCGCTTCTCGTTCCTTCTGGCTACGCCGATCATCTTCGGAGCCGGTCTCATCAAGCTGCCCGACCTGTTCGGCAGTCTCGGCAACGGCGTGCGCGGCCAGTCAGTCGTCGGCGCCATCGTCGCCGGGCTGGCTGCGTACGCGTCGGTGCGGTTCTTGATGCGGTTCTTCGAGACGCGGACGCTGTGGCCCTTCGGCATCTACTGCCTGGGGTTCGGCGCCGTCTGCCTCGTCGCGTTCATCTAGGAGCCTGCGGGCGCGGGCGACGAGAGCACCACCGTCACCGCGCCGTGCGCGGTGGCAAATGCCACGCGCTTGGCCTCTTCGGGGTCGACCGCGATCGTCACGGCCTCGCCGCCCACGTCGATCACCGATGCGGCGACGGCGACGGGGAACGTTGGCTCCTTGCCGGCACCCGCCGCCGTCGCCGGGTCGAACGTGGCCAGCACGTCGACGGTGTCGCCCTTGCTGAGCTTGGCTGCGGCCGGGCCGGCGGCCACCGAGATGCCGCGCTTGCCCGGCGGTAGCAGCGCGGCCGCGCCCGTCACGCCCCACGGCGCCAGCTGACGCCGCACGAGGGCCTGGCCGGCGAACACGGGAGCGACCGCGACCCGGCCGCGGGCCTGGCCCGGGTCGGCGACCGAGTCAGCCGGCACCAGCGCCGACGGCAGCGAGCGCACCTCGACGTCGCCGGCACCAACGGGAGCGCCGGCCGCGATGTCGCGTGTCGCCACTACGACCGATCGTGGCGACCCGTACAGCGCCGCCTCGCTGCGGGCCCGGCCCAGCAGTTGGGAGATGGCGAGGGTGGTGACCAGAGCCAGACCGCCAACCGCCACCCAGTACGTCAGCGGCGAACGGGACAACAGACGCAAGCGCACGGACGCGCTCCTTCACGCGGGGAGATCGCGGGGGAAGCGGCCCTCTCCTGCGACTTTCGTGCGTCAATGCCCAATAGTCGGGCAACAACGCACGAAAGTCGGAGTGGTGGGAGCCTAAGCGGGCAGGGAGCCCGGATCCAGGGCTTCTCCGCAGCCGCAGGAGCGGTCGAGGGGAATCGACGGGATGGCCCGGAACAGCAGCCTCCGCAACCGGTCGAGGTTGTCGTCGAGGACCTTGAAGATCGTCTCCATGGTCACGGGCTCGATGGCGTCGACACCCTCGAGGCCGGCGTCGTAGTCGGTGACCAAGCTGATGTTGCCGTAACACATGCCCAGTTCGCGGGCGAGGGCTGCCTCGGGGTACTGGGTCATGTTCACCACGTGCCAGCCCATCGAACGGAACCACTGCGACTCCGCCCGGGTCGAGAACCGAGGACCCTCGATGACGACCACCGTGCCCTGGCCGTGGATGGTGATGCCCTCGGCCCGGCCCTCGTCGACGACGATCCGCCCGAGCTCGGGACAGTACGGGTCAGCGAAGGAGATGTGGTTGACGACAGGGCCGTTGAAGAACGTGTCCTCGCGGCTTTTGGTGCGGTCGACCAACTGGTCGCATACGACGAACTCCGACGGCCGGACGTGGGGCTGCAAGGAACCGACGGCGCAGGGGCCGATCACCCGCCGCACGCCCAGGCGGCGCAGGGCCCACAGGTTGGCCCGATAGTTGATGCGGTGGGCCGGCAGCTCGTGGGCCGTGCCGTGGCGGGCCAGAAAGGCAACCGCCTTCCCGCCGATCTCACCCACCCGCACCCGGGCCGACGGCGCGCCGAACGGCGTCTGCACCGCGACCTCCTCGACGTCGTCGAGGAACTCATAGAAGCCCGACCCGCCGAAGACGCCGATCTCGGCCTCGGGCAGGCTCAAGCGGACTTGGTCTCGGTCTTCTTTTCCTTGGACTTGGAGTCCGACTTGGTGTCCTTCGTCTCCGTCTTGGACTCGGACGAGGACGACGACTCGCTGGCGGACTCCTTCTTCTTGGCGCCCTTGGAGCCGCCGGCCGTCCGGCTGTCGGTCTTGTAGAAGCCGCTGCCCTTGAGGACGATGCCAACGGGCGCGAACACCTTGCGGAGGGGCCCGCGGCACGCCGGGCACTCGGTGAGCGGCTCGTCCTTGAAGGACTGCACCACCTCGACGTGCTCGCCGCACTCCTTGCACGCGTATTCGTAAGTCGGCATCTCGATCGCTTTCTCCGGCACCAGCTTGGCACAAGGTCCATGCCCGACCGCCAACAGAAGCAACGCCACCACTGCGACAGCCATTCCTTCGTACGATGGCGTGGTGGGCGTCGGCGCCGGTGGCCTCTTGGTCCTTTCCTACCTGCTCGGGACGTTCCCGACAGCCCTGATCGTCGCCCGTTTCGCCGGTCACGACCCGACCCAGGAGGGGTCCGGCAACCCGGGGGCCTCGAACGTCTACCGGCTGGCGGGCCCGCGGGCGGGCCTTGCCGTCTTCCTCGGCGACGCCGCCAAGGGCGCGGTCGCGGCCGGGGTGGGGCGGGCCGTCGGTGGTCCCCCGCTGGCGCTGGCCTGTGGCGTCGCCGCCGTGATGGGGCACGTCTTCCCCGTCTTCCGGGGCTTTCGGGGCGGACGCGGCGTCGCGACCGCGGCCGGCACCGTCGCCGTCCTCGAGCCGATCGTCGCCGTGCCGTTCGTGGGGGTCTGGCTCCTGATCGCTCGCCTCACCGGCCGGGCGTCGGCCGCCTCGCTGGTGGTGATCGGCGCCACGCCGATCGTCGTCCTGGCGCTCGACCGTCCTGCGTGGGAGAAGCTCGGCATGGCGGGGCTGGCGGCCATCGTCGTGGCCCGCCACGCCGGCAACCTCGTGCGCCTGGCCCGGGGTGAGGAGCCCGCCCTCGAGGCCGCACACCGGGAAGAGCTCGGGCCGTGAGCCTCGACGATCGGGTCGCACGGTTCGTGCGCGAGCTGGCGGCGGCGGCCGAGGCCGTGGGCAGGGAGGACATCGTCAGCGCCGGCGTCGGCGTCGAGGCGCCCGACGCGGTCCCCGAGCTGGCCGAGCTGGCCGACGCCTTCAACCAGATGCTGACCCGAATACGGGAGACCCGGAAGGAGCTCGAGGACCGCGACGCCGCCTTCCGCTCCGCCCTCAACCGTCTCGGTGACGCCCTCACCGTCACCCACGATCGAGCCGGCATCATCGCCGCCGTCCTCGAGACGAGCGCTCTGTCAGTGGGGGCCGGGTGCGGCGTCTTCTACGCCGTTGCCCCCGGGGGGAACCTGCGGGCCATGTCGTGCTACTCGTGCGACGCGAAGGACAACCAGCTGCGCGCTGGCGAGGGCCTGGCCGGGGCCACCGTTGCCCGCGACGAGGTCATGCACTTCCCCGACGGCGTCGACCTGGCCGAGGGCGAGCCTGCTGCCGACACTGCGGTCGCCGTGCCGCTCCGCCGGGGCAACCACGCCATCGGCGTCCTCGCCCTCTACGGCCGGGGACCGGATGAGGTTTTCAGCGAGGACGACGTCCACCTGCTCCAGAGCCTCGTCCACCAGGCCGAGACCGCAATCGAGAACACCTTCCTCTACGAAGAGGCGACGCGCCTCTCGATCACCGACGGCCTCACCGGGCTCTGGAACCGCCGCCTGTTCGACCTCCGCATCAACGAGGAGTTGCAACGGGCCATCCGCTTCCAGGAGCCCTTCGGCCTCCTGCTCGTCGACCTCGACCACTTCAAGAGCGTCAACGACCGCTTCGGCCACCAGGCCGGCGACGCCGTGCTCGTCGAGCTGGCCCGGCGTCTCACCGACGCCACGCGCGAGGTCGACGTGGTGACCCGCTTCGGCGGCGAAGAGTTCGCCCTCATCCTGCCCAAGACCCCGGTGCAGGGCACCCTGCGGCTGGCCGAGAAGGTGCGCGAGGTGATGGCCAACGAGCCGTTCGCGGTGGGGAACGCGTCGATCCTCGTCACCGTGTCGGTCGGCGCCGCCGGCTACCCCGACCACGGACTCTCGGGCTCCGAGCTGCTGGCCGCGGCCGACGCCGCCCTCTACCGGGCCAAGGACAACGGCCGCAACCGGGTGGAGGAAGCCGAGCCCGGCGGCCGGCCCGCGCCCCGCAGCGCGGAGGCCAGCCATTGAGCCTCACGCCGCTCGCCGACGTCCAGGCCGCGGTCCTGCGCGAGTGCCCGCCGCTGACGCCGCGGGCCGTCGACTTGCAGGACGCCCTGGGGTGCGTCGTCTCCCAGCCGGTTGAAGCCGAGGAGCTCGTCCCGCCATTCGACAACACGGCGATGGACGGGTTCGCCTTACAGGCGGCCGACACCCTCGACCCGCCGGTCGAGCTCAAGATCGTTGGGACACTGGCCGCGGGCGCCGCGCCCGAGGTTCACGTCGGCGCCGGTCAGGCCGTGCGGATCATGACCGGCGCGCCGATGCCGCCGGGCGCCGATGCCGTCGTGATGGTCGAGCGCACGCGCGCCGAAGGCGACGTCGTCGTGATCGAGCACCACGCCGAGCCCGGTGACCATGTGCGCCGTGCCGGCGGCGACCTCGAGCCCGGCGACGTCGTCGTCGAGGCCGGCACGGTGCTGACGCCCGCCCACCTCGGCGTGCTCGCCAGCCTCGGCTACCAACGGGTGCCGGTGTTCCCCCGGCCCCGCGTCGGCGTGCTGTCCACCGGCGACGAGCTGGTCGACGGCCCAGGACAACTGCGCCCCGGTCAGATCCGTGATTCCAACCGGCCCACCCTGCTCGCCCTCGTCCGGCAGTCGGGATTCGCGCCCGTCGACCTGGGTCAGGTCGGCGACGACGAGGCCGCGATCACCGCCGCCGTCGAGCGCGGCCTGGCCGCGTGCGACGCGCTGGTGACGAGCGGCGGCGTCAGCGTCGGCGACTTCGACTACATGAAGGCCGTGCTCGATCGCCTGGGCGCCATGCACTGGTGGCAGGTCGCCATCAAGCCGGCCAAGCCCCTGGCGTTCGGCACCGTGCAGAGCAAGCCCGTCTTCGGCCTGCCCGGGAACCCGGTGTCGTCGATGGTGTCCTTCGAGCTGTTCGCCCGCCCGGCCCTGCGGCAGATGGGGGGGCATCGCCGCAAGTTCCGCCGGCAGGTCGACGCCGTCGTGGCCGAGCCCATCAGACGACGGCCCGACGGCAAGCTCCATCTCGTCCGGGCGGTGGCCACCGTCGGCGACGATGGTCGGTGGCGGGTGCGCCCCGTCGGCGGTCAGGCCTCCCACCAGCTGGCGGCGGCCGCCGCGGCCAACGCCCTTGCTCTGGTGCCCGACGGCGAGGGCGCGGCGGCCGGCAGCACCGTGAAGATCATGTTGCTGGTGGGCGACGACCCCGACTGAACAGCGCCGTTCACCTCTAGACTCCTCACAATGTCGGACCGCCGCCTGACCCATCTCGATCCCCTCGGCCGGGCGCGCATGGTCGACGTGACGCCGAAAGAGGCCACTCACCGGCGGGCGATCGCCCGCTGCAAGGTGATGATGGCCCCCGAGACCACGTCGCTGATCGCCTCGAACAGCATCTCCAAGGGCGACGTGCTGTCGGTCGCCCGGGTGGCCGGCATCCAGGCGGCCAAGCAGACGCCCAACCTCATCCCCCTGTGCCACCCCCTGCTGGTGGGGTCGGTGTTCGTGAACTTCACGATCGGCGACGACTGCGTCGAGGTCGAGTCCCAGGTGGAGACCGTCGACCGCACCGGCGTGGAGATGGAGGCCATGACGGCCTGCAGCGTGGCCGCCCTGACCGTCTATGACATGTGCAAGTCGGTCGACCGCTCGATGGTGATCGGCGAACTCACCCTCTGGGAGAAGACCGGGGGGCGCTCGGGCACCTACCGGCGCAAGGTCCCGAGCTGAACACTTGCCAGCAGATGCTAACTTGAGTTAGCATCTGAGTTTGACGTCGTAGCCCGGGCCCGTAGTAGGAATGGGGTCGGCAGTCGGCGAATATCCCTGGACTGCGGCGGCGGAAATCACCGAACCATCCACCTGTGGTTCGTCCATGTCGCGTACGGTCCCCGAGTCGCAAAGGTAGGTCGAGGAGCTTTGACTGTGTTGTTGCTGATCCTCGCCGTCGTGTGGGCAGTCGTACTCGTCCCACCCTGGCTGCGGAGCCGTGCAGATGCCCGCCCAGCGGATTCGATCAGTGCCTTCCGTCACCGCCTCACCGTGCTGGAGCGCACCGGTCCGGTCGGTACCCGGCGTGTGCCGCTGATGGCCCACCGCCCCGAGGTCGCCGGGTTCGTACCCATCGCCCGCCGTCCTGCGCCTCGCACTGCCATGTCGTCGATGAACGCACGGGCTCGCACCCAGCGCCGCCGCCGCGACATCTTCGTCGGCATGATCGCCGCCATGGTGACCTCGCTGGTGCTCGGGTTCATCCCCTCGCTGCGGATCCTGTGGGTCGTGCACCTGCTGGTCGACGCCATGTTCGTCACCTACGTCTCCTTGCTGGTGCATATGCGCAACCAGGCCGCGGAGCGCGACATGAAGGTGCGCTTCTTGCCGCAGCGGCTGCCCGGGCGTTCGCCCGAGCCTGCGCTGCTGCTGCGCCGCTCCGCTCACTAGCGCGTAGGCGCTCGCACGTTCGATGGCGCCGGCCCGCCGGGACGAGCTGGCGTCGCTCGCCGAACCCGTCCGCCGACGCCTCGACGCCGCCAACGCCGCTCGGGAAACGGGCCTCGCCGCGGCCCGGCGCACGATCCAGTCCTCGAGCCAGTCGATCCGGGCCACGCACCGCCTCGAGTGGGAGCAGGCCGAGACGTTGGCCGACACCGCCGGCTCCTCGTTGCGCGAGGCGAAGGACGCGCTGGCGCCCTACCCCCAGCTCGCGGCCTCGGGGCCACTCCACGACGCCGCCAAGGAGTACGTCGAGGCCCGCCTCACCCTCGCGCTGGCCGCCGGTCGGCCGCTGCCCTCGGCCGAGGCGCTCGGCGTTTCCGACGCCTCGTGGCTGAACGGCCTGGCCGAAGCCGCCAGCGAGCTGCGGCGCCATCTTCTTGACCGCTTGCGGGGTGGCGACCTGGCCCAGAGCGAGGAGCTGCTGTCGGCCATGGACGACGTGTACGCGCTGCTGGTGACCGTCGACTACCCCGATGCCATCACCGGCGGGCTGCGGCGCACGACCGACGCGTTGCGGCCAGTCCTCGAGCGCACGCGGGGCGACTTGACGACGACGATCCTTCAGCAGCGCCTGCAGCGCGCCATCGAGGGACGCCTGGCCGAGTAGGTCGTTGCTCAGGCGGCGGGGCCGGCCGCGTCGGCCTCCCGCAGGCCGAGGTCACGGATCCGAGCGGCGACCGAGTCGTGCCAGTGTCGGGCCGCGAGGTAGCGCTTGGCCGCTTCGCGCTCGATGTGCTCCACGGCGCGATACCGGGCGCGCTCTGCGGGCTCGAGTGCCCGGTGCTGCAGCAGCGTCACGAGGATGGTCAGCTCGTCGTTGGCGCGCTTGGCGTCGCCGAGGGCGACGCCCATCCGGGACGTGGCTTGGTCGAGAAGACCGAGAAGGCGTGTGTGTTCGTTGTGATTGGGCACGACGCGGAGGAGTCTCGCGGGCGGTACTGGGGTCAACTGTGGCCAGGTCGTGGAGATTCCTGAGAATCCGTCGCGTGCCGTGGCCGGTGGTCGGTCGTACAGTCCGGGTCATGGGTGCGGCGACCGGTGCCGGACGGGTCGACGACACCGCCCGCCGATTTCCCCGTCAGTCCGCGGCCGTGGTCGTGTTCGGCACGTGGATGATCGTCGGCCTCTTCCTCGACGGCTGGTCCCACAACCATCAGCGGCCCGAGACCTTCTTCACCCCGTGGCACGGCGTCCTCTACTCGGGGTTTCTCGTCGGCGTGGCGTGGTTTTGGCTGGAGCAGCGGAGCGCACACGCCGAGCCGGGGCTCGTCGGCGGCCGTCTCACCGGCGTCGGGTTCACGATCTTCGCGGCCGCCGCGGTTGGCGACTTCGTCTGGCACACGCTCTTCGGGATCGAACGCAACATCGCCGCCCTTCTCAGTCCCACCCATCTGCTGTTGATGACGGGTGGGCTGCTGCTCGTCACGGCGCCCGTCCGCGACGCGTGGGCCCGACCTTCGCGTGCAGCGGGGTGGCGAGAGCTGTGGCCGGTCGTCGGCTCCCTGACGCTTACCGTCGCCCTCGTGCTGTTCTTCCTGCAGTACCTGTCGGCGTTTCGCTCCGTCGTCGTCGCACAGCCCGCCGGCACATCGTTCCGCTACTTCGTCGAGACGGCGGAGATTCGAACCATCAGCTCGGTGCTCGTGACCAACGCCGTGCTCATGGGGGCCGTGCTGTTCACGATCCGCCGCTGGCGGCCGCCCCCGGGCGCGTTCACGGTGCTGTTCACGATGACCGCGGTGGCGATGTCAGGGCTCGACAGTTTCGGGCGCCTCCCGCTCGCATTGTGCGCGGTGACCGGTGGGCTCGTCGCCGACGTCCTCGTCCTTGGGCGGAGCCCGACGCGGGTCATCGCCGGTGTCACACCGGCGGTGCTGTGGCTCAGCTATTTCGTCGTCTTCAAGCTGGCCTACAACCTGCCGTGGACCATCCACCTTTGGCTGGGAACTGTGCTGCTCGCCAGCCTCTCCGGACTCGGGCTGAGCCTTCTGAGCGCCCCGCCCGCGATGCCGGACAGGGCAGAGCTCTCACCCTGAGAGTTCGCCGAAGCTCCGGTCCTGTTGCACCGCGCAGACCTGGAGGCGGTAGCCGGCGTAGTACTCCGCCCGCCCCCGCTGTTGCGCGTCGCGGTGCTCGGGATGGTCGCGCCACGCCCGCTCGCTCTCGAGGGACTCGAACTCGATGATCGACACCCGCTCACCGTCGTCGGCTGTGAACACCTTGTAGCCCAGGAATCCCGGCATCGCCGTTGCCAGCGTCTCCATCCGCGCCGCCTCCTGCTGGAACGGCTCCTGGACCCCGTCGTTGAGCCGGGACCGGAAGACCACCATGACGGGCTGCTCGTGGCTCATGGCGTGTTGCTAGCACGCACCGCGACCGGCAGGGCGCCCATGCGGGGAATGCCGGTGTATCTGTCGAACTCCACGTCGGTCCGCACCAGCCGGTTGGTGTTCGCCCCGTCGACGAGGGGATCCTCGTGCTCACCGGGGATGCCGCCGAAGCCGTGGCTCATCGACACCACCCCGGGCCGCAGATCGGCGTCGGCCTGGGCCACGCCGGTGATGGTGTCGTACTCGGAGCGGATCTCCACCTCGTCACCCGCCGCCACGCCCAAGCGGGCGAGGTCGTCGGGGTGCATGAAGGCGGGGTTGTAGCTGCGGCCCCGCATGAGACCGGGGAGCGTGCGTCCCGTCGAGTTGATGACCCGGTTCTCGCGGCGGGGCACGAAAAGGAACGGCCGGTCGTCGTCCGCGTTCGTGGTGGTGGCACGATCCCGGATCTCGCCCAGCTCGGCGAGCATGTCGGCGTTGCCGACGTCGAGACGGTCTTCGCAGTCGGCGTCGCTCGGTCCGACCTTCATGTCGAGCAAGTCCTCGAACACATGGCCGTGGGGATGGCGCTTGACCTCGTCGAGGGGGACATGCGAGCCGCGGCACATGATCTCGTAGAGGTCGTCGGTGGTCGGCTCGTGCTCCATGTCGATTGGTACAACGTCGATCGGTGCCTCGAGGTGGGCGCCGACGCGGCCGAACACGTTCACGACGTTCAGCGAGAGCCCGAGGCGCTGGGCGACGCGGTAGTAGAGCTGCCAGTCCTCGATGAGGTCGGCGCCGGCGGGTGGGTCTACGAGCGCCGGCGTGTACTGGGCGTACGGGGCGCAGAAGCCGTAGCCGGGATGGAAGTACTTGATGTACTCGGTGACCTGGGTCATCGACGGGGTCTCGAGCGTCATCTTGGTGGCGACGACGTAGTCGGCCATGCGGGCCGTGGGTGAGTACTCGACGTCGGTCGTCACGAACAGCTCGAGTGACTCCAGCGCTTCGCGGGTCTTGCGCTGGTCGGGCCAGGCCATCATCGGGCTGCCGCCAACGTTGAAGAGGGCGCGGATCTGCCCGTCGCCCGAAAGCAGGATCTCCTCGGCCAGGGCGGCGGTGGGAAGCCCGCCGATGTTCTGTTGCAACCCCCGAACGCGCATCTTGTGCCGACCCATGGCCTCGTAGGGCCTGCGGGCCTGCGCCTTGGCGTGGTTGGGGGGCATGAGCACGTTCGGCCGCTCGATCCGGTCCCCCTCGCGAGCCCACCAGCCGCGCAGCGACATCAGGCAGAGCAGGAGGTAGGACACCACGCTGGTGCAGCTGGTCATGCTGATACCCGTGCCGCCACCGGCGCCGCCTCGTCGGGCCGTGCCAAGGGTCCGGGCCGCGTCGACGAGGTCCTGGACCGGGATGTCGGCTTGGCGGGCGACGAACTCCGGGGTGAAGGGTGCGACCGCCGCTCTGAGGGCCTCGACGCCGTCGACGTGCTTCGCGATGAAGTCCTCATCGACCAGGCGCTCGTGCAGGATGACGTGGATGAGGCCGGCCATCACGACGGCGTCCTGGCCGGGCCGGACCTGGAGGTGGACGTGGGCCCGCCGGGCCGTCTCCGTTCGCCGCGGGTCGAGGACGATGACCTTCGTGCCGCGCTCGACGGCCCTCGCCAGCCGCTTGGCCGGGTTCTCGGCCAGGAACTGCTTGGAGATGACCGGGTTGGTGCCCGCGAACAGGAACGCATCGCACTCGTCGAACGAGGTCCGGCCGCCGAGCCACATGCCGTGGAAGGCGTCGGCGATGCGGGTGCCGGGCTGGTCGATCGAGGCGGCCGAAAAGATCATCTTGCTGCCGAGCGCGGTGATCAGCGCGGCGGCAACGGTCCCCAGGGCCGGATAGAAGCTGGCCGCCGTCCCGATGTAGATGGCGACCGCGCTGGGGCCGTGGCGGTCGACGACGTCGCGGAGGCGATCGGCGATCTCGTCCACCGCCTCTTGGCTTCCGATCTGCTCGTGCGATCCGTCCGGCCGGCGCCGCAGGCTGTGCAGCAACCGGTTGGGGTTGGCGTGGATCTCCGGCAGCGCTCGACCCTTGGGGCATGTGTAGCCCTCGTAAAGCGGAGCCTCGCGGTCGCCGTGCACCTCTACCGCCCGCCCGTCCTCGATGGTCACCACGATCGGGCACAACGCGGTGCAGAGCCGACAGGTGCTGGTCTTGGTGATCGTCATGCGACCTCGCCAGTTGCGGGTGCTCGCATCGTAGACACGACCGCCAGAACGGGGACTACCTGACATCGATGTCGATGTGGGCGGTGATCTCGGTGCCGTCAGCGGTGGTGGCGTCGATGTCGAAGCGGTAGGACCCGCGCGGCCCGGGACTGAGGTCGCTGACGAAGTGGCCGATCGGATCGAGCTTGCGCGTCGTCAGGGGCTTCGACGTCGACTGACCTGGTGCCGTGGCGGCGATCGAGGCCTGGTCGATCTGCAGCTCGCTGCCGTCGGGGGCCAGGTACGTGTGGTGGAACTGGTTGAGGACGCCAGCGTGGCCGGGGTCGAGGTACACCTGCACCGAGCGTCCGGCGCTGAGGTGGATCGTGTAGACGGTCGGCAAGCCGGCCTGGACCGACTTGGTGATCGTCTGCGGCGGCGTACGCGTCGTCACCTGCAGCGGGACCTCGACGGAATTCACGCCGCGCGCGACCAGCACGGTCACCGTCCACCGCCCGTCGAGCGCCAGATTGGCGCCCTGGCCTCGGTAGTCGCCGCTTTGCTGACGAGCGAGCTGCAGGTCGGAGCTCCCGACGTCGGGCCGGCTCGGGAACGTGAAGTGGAGCGAGACCTTGTCGGCCACCACAGGCTTGCCCGAGTCGTAGTCGACCACGTGGGCCGTGAACGTGTTGAACCCCGCCATCCCGGGGGCGACGGAGAGGCGGATGCGGACCGTGGTCCCGAAGTCGTGGCCGCTCGCGACGACGGGCGGCAGCGCCTTGGGCGCGACGGCGCTGGTCGCGGGCGCCAGGTTCTGGAGGAAGCCGGTGGCGACGAGGATGACGGCGATGAGGGCGAGCTCGAGGGCGGCGACCCTCCGGAGGGCCGAGGGTTTCGCCTCCGCCTGCCTGACGTTTCGGTAGCGGTTCACCGCTCCCAGCACCACCACGACGCTGAACAAGCAGATCTTGAGGAGGACCCAGCGCCCGAAGACGTTCGACCACAGGCGGCCCCATGCGCCGACCTCGCTGAGGGCCCGCTGGGCACCGGAGCCGGCGATGACGACGAGGGTGATGCCGGCGACCGTCGAGAAGCGCCTGGCCGCCCGCCCACGCTCGCTCCGGTCGAGTGACCTGATCGTCAGCACGAGGGCCACCAGGCCGCCGACCCACACGGCGGCCGACGCGAAGTGCACCCACTGGGCGCCTTCTTGGAACCATCGCCACGACCGAGCCGCGGCCGCGTGACTCGTGGCCACGTCCCCCGCCATGGCCGCGCCGGCGCCGACGACGAGGAGCAGCGCCGGCCAACGACGACGGGCGCCGGCCGCAACGAAGACGACGACCGCGATGGCGGCGATCGCCATCGGGATGCCGCGCAACGCCAGCTCATGTCCCAGCGAGCTCGAAAGAAGGTGGCTGAGGCCGACGTGGGCGGCGGAGCGCGCCTCCTGGGTGATGCCGAGTATTCCCACCGCGCCAACGACCCAGCCGACCGCGGCGAGGGCCTTGAGGCGGCGAGTTGTCCGCTCCACGGCGACGAGGCGGAAGACGCCGAGGCCGAACATGACCATCAGCCCCGCGTACATCGACCAGCGCGCCGCGACCGCCCAATTGGACGGCGCGGGCGACTTGTTGACCGCCGCTTTCAGGGCGCCGGCTCCGGCGGGTGACACGCCCACGCCGAAGGCGAAAGAACCGCTGGCGAGGTGGCCGTCGACGTGCGACAGCGTCTGCCAGGTCACGGTGTAGACGCCGTCGCCCAGGTGCGCGACGGCGACCTGCAACGTGGCGGGCTGGCCGGGGGCCGCGGTCGCCTTCCCCTGCTGGTGCGCCACGCCCGAGCTGTCGAGGACGCGGATCGACGACAGCGCCGGGTCAGGGACCTCGCTGAAGGTGACGGAGACCTCCGAGGGGGGTGCCTTCAGGACGGCGCCGTTGTCGGGGATCGACGAGATCCGCAGGGCGTGCGCGACCGCAGCCGTCGCCGGCCAGAGCACGGCGACGGCTGCGATCGCAACTGCAATCAGCCCGACGGCGAGTCGGGCTGTCTTCGACATTGCGGTTAGGCGGAACGCCGGCGGGAGCTCAAGGCGACGATGAGGCCGGCACCACCCAGCACGACGCCGACGGCGATGCCGACGATGGCGAGGGTCTTCGCCGTGTCAGCGGAGTCCTGGGCATTCTTCGCAGCCGTGGTCGCTCGGGTGTCGAGGCGGCTGACGGATTGGGCCAGCTGCCCGTTGCTGGGGACCTTGGCCGGGAACTGAATCTCGGTCGGGTCCTTCACGGTGTCGAACGTCTTGTCCGAGGACGTGAACTTCTGGTCGATGTTTTGCCCGTTGATGGAGCCGGTGAAGTGAAACGTGTAGTCGCCGGGGACGGTCGGCACGATGGCGGCGTCGAACTCGCCGTGCATGCCGAGGCCGGTGTCGGGGTCGAACGACGCTTTCAGGTCCAGCGGATCGCTGGTCTGGCTGCCGTTGATGACCTGGACCTTCAGACTGGGCGGGGTCCCGAGGTCGTCGATGGGATTGCCCTTGGCGTCCTTGATGAATATCTGCACGGCGTTCTCGACGCCGGTGTAAGTCGGCTCGTGCCCCCAGCCAACAGTGAGCTGGTAGGCGCCGACTTGGCGCTGCTCATGCGCAGAGGCCGGGCCGGCGGCGAATGCGAACGTGGCGATGGCGCTCATGAAGGTGGCCACCGCCACGCCGACGCGAATGCGTGACATGGAAGTTCCTTTCCAAGAAGAGGGCGGCCGCGCGCGGGACGCGCGCCGCGATTTCGGGCCTAGTTGCTGGTCAGATCGCGGCCGCGGCCGGCGGCGGCCGTGACCACAACTGACGCCCGAAGCGCTCTGTCGGCGTCCACGAACGAACTGCGGGCGCGGCGCAAGCGCCGGCGGCGATCGGCGTGCGCCGAGCGACCAGCCACGCGACGACCTGGCGTACCGCTTCTGCGAGCTGAGCCAGCGGCCGGTGGACGAGCCACAGGACGGTCACGAGGCCCGCCGCAACAAGTAAGTGCACGCCGGCCGCCCATTGGTGCACACCGGTCACGACCGAGAGCGCAGGCTGATGGACGCCCATGGCGCGGAGTTCGGCGTTCTCCTGGACGAAGTAGAGGACCAGCTGGAGAACCCAGACCAGTGACAGCAGCGACGTCAGTGGCAGGGCGAATCGACGACCCCGAGAGTGCACGTCGGCCGGATCGACGGAGCCGTCGGACAGCCCCGCCAGCACCCGTTCGAGGCGCCGGAACGAGCGCAGACCGACCTCGACGCCGACGAATGCGAGCAGCACCAGCCCCAACCCGACGGGACCCATATAGGTGTGGACCTGGCGGGCGGCAGCCGACCCGAACTCGCCCCAGCCCCAGACGCGCAGATACTCGAAGCCATGGGCCAGCCACGCGCCGGCCAGCGCGGCCAGCGCAACGCCTAGCGGTGAAACGGCGATGGTCGACGTGCGGCGCGCACGCGGCGCGCGAACACCTCGTCGTGCCCGATCGGTCGGTCGATCCCTATGCAAATGACTCGCGGCCCATGAGCTCATCGAAATCGTACGTTGTCGGGCCTCCTGAGGCGCAGCGGGCCACGCTGTCCGCGCTCCACACCCGCAACTTCATGTAGCCGGCAGTCGCTTACGGTTCATGCGTGATCCTTCCCAAGGAGCGCGACCCTCGTTTCATCACCATCCGCCGTGGGGGGACGCTCACGGACGCCGACCATCGCCTCCTGGCATTGTGGGCGGCGGCCTGCGCCGAGCACGTCCTGCATCTCTTCGAGTCGGTGGAGCCCTCGGATCCGCGGCCCCGGCAGGCGATCGAGCAGATTCGGGCGTGGACGCGGGGCGAGATCAGGATGTCTGAGTCCCGTGCCGCGGGCGGCCACGCGATGGGTGCCGCACGAGAGCTGAGCGGAGCCCCTCGGCACGCTGCATATGCAGCCGGCCAGGCGGCGGCGGTGGCGCATGTCGCGGCGCACGAGCTCGGTGCCGCCGCCTATGCGATCAAGGCCGCGCGTGCCGCGGCCAACGGATCTGAGGAGCGCGCCGGCCAGGTCGAGTGCCGATGGCAGCGCGAACAACTCCCGGATGCGATCCGTGAACTCGTCCTTGACGATCAGCGGCTTCGGAACGACATCTGCTGGTCGGTGTTCGACTGCTGACGGCTCAGCGGGGCTCAGTACTCGCCCTTGATCACGAAGTACGAGCCGCGGATCGTCCCAGCCAGCTTCGACTTCTGTCGCGCGAACTTGAATGAGGCGAGCTCGTCGGGTACCTCCATCCCCTCGGAGAGCTTGAACCCGACCGCCCGCTTCTTCGGTCCGTCGAGCTGGTAGAGCGCGTTGATCGAGAGCCCGCTCTCGTAGAACACGTAGGTCCACCGGATGTCCTCGACCTGGAAGCTCGTCGCCTCGAGCGGGGGCGAAGCGATCACGATGTCGCGTTCCTCCTTGAGGATGCGGGTCACCAAGTCGATGGCCTTCTTGGCCTTGGCGGCCGGTTCGACCGTGAAGACGTGGTCGTACTTGTTCTTGAAGTAACGAGCCTCGTTCGCCCGCAGGCCGGCGAGCGCGTCTGCCACCGGCGACGATTCGAGGCCGACGGTGGAGACGTTGACGAAGTCCACTGCGTAGCTCAAGTCGCGCTCCCTGCTTGGTCGCCGGAGGGCCCGTCGACGGGACCGCGAAACTATCCCCGGCCGACCGAGCGGTCCGATCGCTCCACTATCTGTGACCGGGTACCGTTCGGTGGACTCGGGCTCGCGGTCGACGAGGAACAGAGGGGGCTATGGACTCGGTTCCAGCGCTCGACGCCAGCAAGGTTCGTTTCGAGCAGACGGTCGACGTGGTCGTAGTGGGACTGGGTGTCGCCGGGGCATCTGCGGTAGTCGCGGCGCGCCAAAACGGTGCCGACGTGCTGGCCGTCGAACGGAGCGGCGGACCCGGCGGCACCTCCGCCAACTCTGGCGGTCTCATCTACCTCGGTGGCGGCACGGCCCTGCAGGGCGCCTGCGGGTTCGACGACTCGCCGGAGAACATGGCGGCGTTCCTACGGGCGGCCCTTGGGCCCGGCGTCGACGACGGCCGTCTCGAGGCGTACTGCAACGGTTCGCCGGACCACTTTGATTGGTTGGTCTCCATCGGGGTGCCCTTTCGGGCGAAGTTTTGCGACGAACCGAACCGTGAGTCGGCCGATGACGCGGGACTGCTCTTCAGCGGTGGTGAAGACGCCTATCCCTTCGACGAGATCGTGCGCCCAGCGCCGCGTGCCCACAAACCCAAGTACATCGACAGCGCCGGCGGCTTTCTCATGGATCGCCTCGGGGCCGCTGTATCCGACAGCGGTGCCCGCGCGGAATCAGGCGTCCTTGCTGATGCGCTGGTCGTCAACGACGGTGAGGTTGTTGGCGTACAGGTGACGGGTGACGACGGAACGCGTGCGATCCGAGCACGCGGCGGCGTGATCCTGGCGACCGGAGGGTTCATTCACAACGAGGCCATGGTCGCCGAGCATTGTCCCCGGGCGCACGTACCTGACCCTGTCTGGCGGATTGGCACGCCGAACGACGATGGCCGCGGGATCCGTATCGGCCTCGGCGCGGGCGCCGCGACGACCAGGCTCGACGCCTTCGAGTGCGCGCTGCCCCTCGGCCCGCCGCACCGGCTCGCACGAGGGATCCTCGTGAATCGCCATGGCGAGCGGTTCATCAACGAGGATGCGTACACCGGGCGCATCGGGCTCGACGCGCTGCTCGAGCAGGACGGGTTCGTGTACATGATCACCGACGACGTGATCCATGAGCGGAACGTCGTCGGGCTCCGCGTCGGATACGCCGCACCCACGCCAGAGGAACTTGCTGCCGACATCGATGTTCCCCCCGACGCGCTTGCTCGAACTGTCGGGGAGTACAACGAGGCCGCAGCCCGTGGCGAGGACCCCGTGTTTCACAAGCGAGCCCCGTTCCTGCAACCCATCGGCGTCCCCCCGGCCAGTGGCATCGGCGCGGTTGACCTTCGCGTCGACCACGGCGCCATCTACGCGACCTTCACGCTCGGCGGGCTCGTCACCGACGACGAGGGGTCCGCACTCAGTGGCACTGGGACTCCGATCCCGGGGCTATACGCGGTCGGTAGGACCGCAGCCAGCCTCGCGGCTCGCTACTACGTCAGCGGTATCAGCCTCGGCGATGGCTCGTTCTTCGGGCGCCGTGCGGGATGCCACGCCGCGAGACGAGCTCAAAGATCGAAGACGTAGCGGCTCGTCGGGACGGCGTCGAGATCCCGGTCGGCGCCAAAGCTGGTGACGCTCTCCATCATCCGCTCGAGGCGTCGCTGTAACTCGGCGTCGTCGCCTCCGCTGCCGTAGAAGGCGTGCAGACTCGTCATAGCCGCCATCGGGAACAGTTCCTCGACGATGGCATCAACGCGCTCGTTGCCCAAGATGGCACGCAGGACCCGGTTCTGCGTGTAGCCGAAGGTGGCCTGGGTCTCGATGGCAACGGTGGTGTGCAGGTCCTGCCAGCGATGCCGCCACTCCGCCTCGTCCAAGTCGGCTGGGATGCGCAGGAAGGCGACCTGCGCCAGTCCCGGGGTGCGTTCTCCCGGGCTTGTGGGCGGGGGGACCAGGGGAGTCCGCTCCTCAACCTCCCAGCCGGCACAGCGTTCAGAGATGCTGGTCAGGAGCCGAGAGACTTCGGCCGGGTCACCATCGATCCACACGGCGACGACAGCACGCACTGGCGCATCGAAGCTGGTGATGCGCAGTTTGGCCGAGGCAACGTCGGCGTCGTCAATGTTCACCTGCAGCCTTGTCGCGCCGGCCGTCCGCAGAGTCTCGTGCAGCGAGTGACCCAGCACCGTCGATTCGAGGCCCTGGCCCCATAACGCGTAGATGAACTTCATAACCCCCGTCCGCCGAGAAGGACATAGCCGTCCGAGTGCCCCACTATCCTGACCTCTACCAGGGGGTGTAGCTCAGTCCGGTAGAGCGCTACGTTCGCAACGTAGAAGTCGTGGGTTCAAGTCCCATCACCTCCACCAGCCGGTTTCGATGAAGCCGCAGGTCACAGGCCTTTTCGTAGGGCAACGGTGCAGACCACCAGTGACCGCGGTCGACCCTCACTTGCCTTTGCTAGTCGCACGCGAGTCGCACGATCCCTGACACGGACGTCATGTCGCTCGGGTCAGCCAGGCGAAAGCATCGTCGCCGACGGCGTCACGGCACGCTGGGTGCGCACTCGGTCGTCGTGTTCTGTGCGCGACACGATCACGCAGATCGGCAGCTATGTCGTGGGTGAGGGCGTTTGAGCGCGTCCAGTGCTCGCGCCAGTTGCTACGCCGCGTACGGCACTTCGGTGACGCCCTGCGGTCGTCGGTCGCGGCACATTCTGGGTCCCTAACCGGGAGCGCGAGATCGCCGGCTCGGGCTCAGGTCCGCGAGAGCTGCGGCGCCGGTCCTCTCGGCGCCGCAGCGACTGATCCACAGCTGCTCGCAGGACGGGCGCTCGGTCGCGCTTGCGGCGCACAGCAAGCCACTTCGGGAGCCGCCCGAGCCTCGAGTCGGCCGCGCACTGCCCACGGGGACCCGGGGGGAGCATGCTGTTCGCAAGGCCGGCAGAGGCGTCTGTTTTGGCGCGACGCCGACGCCACCAACTCGCGAGCCTCATGTGGGGCGCGCTAGGTGCGCGTCAGACGGGCGCTCCTTGTTCTCCCGACTAGGCATCGTCGCGCGGACTGGAACGGCAGATGCTGATCGCGCGACGCGCGACGCGCGCGCCTGACGCATGGCCCGCAAATGCCCACGGCGCCGCCTGCTACGGCGCGGCGCTCATGGGGCGATACGCCACGACGTGACTGCCGGCGGCCGCGAACACTGTCCCCCGAGCAATGGCAACACCCGCGCTGCCGAACGTCATGGTGTCAGGTCCGGCATCTGCCAGCATTGGCCGCCGCGCGATCGGCAACCCGGTGTGCTCGTCAACGACATCGAGGTTCCCATAGAAGTCGACGGTGTAGGCAACGCCGTCGGCTACTGACACGCCTTCGTAGTGAATGCCGTCGCCAATCGGCGAGCGCCACCGGGGAGAGCCATTCGCGCTTGCAACTGCGGTCATGACGCTCCCGGGGCCGACGTCGGCCAACACCGCGCTGTCAGTGTCGTCGTACGCGGTCGAGGACCCGTTGCAGACGACGCAGGAAAAGCCCAGCATGCTCGTCCACACGCCACGCATCGACGCCCCATCCACGGCGTGGTACACGCCTGATTTCTGGAGGTCGCCGACCACCAGTCGACCGTGGGGCTGGCGGATCAGGTTCGGGCCCGCGCCGAAGTCGAGGTCAAGCTGCAGGCAGCCGTGGCTGTTGCTGAGCCCGACCTGGAAGAACTTCAGGCGCTGATCGGACTGGGGGACTTGACGGAACGGGTCGTCGGGGACCAACTCGCAGGTCGGTCGGCTCGCCTGAAAGAGCGCTGCATTGGACTGGTCGATGTTGCCCTTGTAGGAGCCGACGATGTGCCCGAATGTCCGGCGATGGCGATTGAGGTCGACCTTGATGATGGCGTTGGTGTTCGG
>DASZJL010000161.1:0-29564 GCA_035948135.1 Acidimicrobiales bacterium
CGCCAAGCCCGCGGGGTCGACACCGCGCTCGACCGACACCAACCGTACGGCTCGCTCCATCGCCGCCTCGACGACATCGACGACGCCTTGGGCGGTGACGCCGGCGCGGTCGAGCGCGGTGCGGGCGGCGTCGACGTCGAGTCGTCCGAGGTCGCCGAAGGTGGCGTCTTCGGGGATGCGTCCTAGCGCCAGGTCGGCGTCGGTCACGGTGGGTTCGGTGCCGCCGCGTCCGTAGCACGCGGGTCCGGGGTCGGCCCCCGCGCTGCGAGGGCCCACCGCAAGCGCCCCGCCCGCGTCGATGCGGGCGATCGACCCGCCCCCGGCACCGATCGTGTGGATGTCGAGGGACGGGAGCCGGATCGGGAAGCCGGCCGCCGTGCGCCCGGGCGCGGGCTCGGGCGTGGCGCCCAGGATCAGGCACACGTCGGTGCTGGTGCCGCCCATGTCGAAGGAGACCGCGTCCGCGAACCCAGCGTTGGCGGCGGCGGCCGCCGCGGCCTGCACGCCTCCGGCGGGGCCCGACAGCAGCAGGGCGACCGGCAGGTCGGCGGCCTCATCCGCGGCCACGAGGCCGCCGGCCGAGGTCATGACGAGAACGTCGTCGGCCAGGTCCCTCATGCGTCCGAGGTACGGGCCGCACACCGGGCGCAGGTAGGCGTTGACGACGGTGGTGACCGTGCGCTCGTACTCGCGGAACTCCGGTGACACGTCGCTCGACGTGGTGACGTCGAGGCCGCGCCCGCGCAGCTCCGACGCCGCGGCCTGTTCGTGCGCCGGGTTGAGGTCGGCATGGAGGAGGCAGACAGCGACGGCCTCGGCCTCGTCGGGAACGTCCGGCGCCTCCCCGATGGGCTCGAGCTCGTTTCCTCGCGCGTCGAGACGACCGTCGATCTCCAGCCGAAGGTGGCGGGGCACGAGCGGCTCGGGCCGGTCCACCGACTGGTCGTAGAGCGACGGCCGGTCCTGGCGGGCGATCTCGATGACGTCGGCGAAGCCCCGGTTGGTGACGAGGGCCACGCGCGCGCCGGCGCGCTCGAGGAGGGCGTTGGTGGCGATCGTCGTGCCGTGGCAGAGGAGGTCGGGCCGGCGGTCGCCGAGTCCCGCCGCAACCGACCGCGCCGAGTCCTCCCGGTTCGACAAGACCTTGACCACGTTGCCGTCCTGGTCGACGACGTCGGTGAACGTCCCTCCGGTGTCGACCCCGACGATCACCGTTGCGGCGCCACCACCCAGACGTCTTCCTCGCCGAGCTGGTCCTGGAAGGACTTGACCTGCTTGCCGATGGCGGGGTCGTTGCCGTCCCAGACGGCGACGACCTCATCGGCGTTGCGGGCCAGCCAGGCGTCACGGCGGGAAAGAGCGGCCCCGGCCTGCACGCGCGAGGTCGGCTTGCGGCCCTGCAGCAGGATCTGACCCTCGGCCGCGTCCAGGAGCTTGCGGTACGAGGCCTGCGCCGCCGCCGGCCACACCGACTCCGGCTCGGGATACGGCAACACCGCGTAGAAGGGCACGCCCGCTTCGACGGCGGCCACCGCGCCCAGCTGCTCGGCGCCCAGCCCCAGCCCGGTGAACACCACGAGGTCGTCGTGCAGCTCGCGCTTGGCGCTGATGATCTCGGCCAGCTTCGACCGCACGCCGTCGGCGACTGGGTTGGCCTCGTAGCCGCCCAGCTCGGGGGGACGGTGGCCGACGATGACGAGCTTGTGCCCGGCCGGCACCAGGGGCTCGGGCGGCGCACCCGGACGGTCGGGCGGCCCGAGCTCTTCCAAGGGCGGGGGCGTGTTGCCCGAGCGGCCCCGTTGGGTCGTTGCTGCTTCCACCGCGAGACGGTCCACCAGGTCGTTCATCGGGTCGTTGCTGTGACCCTTGACCCACTTGAAGACGACGTCTCCCCGTCGCTGGACCTCGTTCACGAGCGGCTCCCAGAGATCCCGGTTGGCCACCGGCTTCTTGGCCTTGTTCAGCCACCCCCGGGCGATCCAGCCCTCCCACCAGCGGTCGCGGAAGCAGTTCACGACGTACGTCGAGTCGCTCACGATCTCGAGGGGCCCGTCGATGGCCTTCACCGCGTGCGAGGCGGCGGAGATCTCCATGCGCTGGTTGGTGCTCGGGTTCTCGGCCCCGTTCGCCCATCGCCCCCCGGGGATGGCCCAGGCCCAGCCCCCCGGCCCTGGATTCCCCAGGCAGGCGCCGTCGGTGTAGGCGATGGTGCGGTCGGGCCGGGTCACCCGAGGATCTTGCCGCAATTGAGCCGCAACGGCGCGAGCATGGGACCGTGATCTTCGACGGCTTCTCTCGCCAACTCCCCGACATCGACCCGGAGGAGACGTCAGAGTGGCTCGACTCCTTCGACGCGGTCGTCGACGCACGCGGGAAGACCAGGGGCCAGTTCCTCATGCTGAAGCTGATGGAGCGAGCCCACGAGCTGCAGGTGGCGTTCCCGGCCACGATCAGCACGCCGTACATCAACACGATCCCGCCCGAGCAGGAGCCGTGGTTCCCCGGCGACGAGCACATCGAGCGCCGCATCAGGGCGTACATCCGTTGGAACGCGGCGATGATGGTGACGCGGGCCAACACCCGGGCGTCGGGACTCGGCGGCCACCTGGCGACGTACGCGTCGTCGGCCGCTCTCTACGAGGTGGGCTTCAACCACTTCTTCCGCGGCAAGGACGACGGCCAATCGGGCGACCAGGTGTACTTCCAGGGCCACGGGGCGCCCGGCATCTACGCCCGGGCCTTCCTCGAGGGCCGCTTCGACGAGGAGCACCTCGACCACTTCCGCATGGAGGTCCAGGGCGAGGGCAAAGGGCTGTCGTCGTACCCGCACCCCCGCCTCATGCCCGAGTTTTGGGAGTTCCCCACGGTCTCGATGGGCCTGTCGCCGATCAGCGCCATCTACCAGGCTCGCTTCAACCGCTACCTCATGCATCGCCACATCAAGGACACCAGCGGGTCACGCGTGTGGTGCTTCATCGGCGACGGCGAGTGCGACGAGCCTGAGACGTTGGGCGCACTGTCGCTCGCCTCACGCGAGCAGCTCGACAACCTGATCTTCGTCGTCAACTGCAACCTGCAGCGCCTCGACGGACCCGTCCGGGGCAACGGCAAGATCATCCAGGAGCTGGAGGCCGTGTTCCGGGGCGCGGGCTGGAACGTCATCAAGGTCATCTGGGGCTCGAAGTGGGACGACCTCCTGGCCCGCGATGTCGACGGTGTGCTCCTCAACAAGATGAACACCACCGTCGACGGCGAGTTCCAGAAGTACGCGGTCGAGAGTGGCGCCTACATCCGGGAGCACTTCTTCGGGCCGGACCCGCGTCTGCGCAAGATGGTCGAGCACCTGTCCGACGAGGAGCTGCGCAACCTGCCGCGCGGCGGGCATGACTACCGCAAGCTCTACGCCGCCTACAAGGCCGCGGTCGAGCATCAGGGCGCGCCCACGGTCATCCTGGCCAAGACCATTAAGGGTTGGACGCTCGGCCCCGACTTCGAGGCCCGCAACGCCACCCACCAGCTGAAGAAGATGAACAAGGAAGAACTCGTCATCTTCCGCGACCGCCTGTACATGCAGGACCAGGTGCCCGACAAGGCGCTCGACACCGACATGCCGCCCTACTACCGGCCGCCCGAGGACTCCGAGGAGTACCAGTACATGATGGAGCGGCGGCGGGCGCTCGACGGCTCCCTCCCCCGCCGTGTCGTTCGGACGAAGAAGCTCGAGCTGCCCGAGGACAAGACGTTCGACGAGTTCCGCAAGGGTTCGGGCAAGCAGGACGTCGCAACAACGATGGCGTTTGTCCGCGTGCTGCGGAACTTGCTCCGGGACAAGAAGATCGGTGCCCGCGTCGTGCCGATCATCCCTGACGAGGCGCGCACGTTCGGCATGGACTCGCTGTTCAAGGACGTCGGCATCTACGCCCCCTTCGGCCAGCTCTATGAGCCCGTCGACGCCGGTCTACTGCTGTCGTACAAGGAGTCCCAGCAAGGCCAGATCCTCGAGGAGGGCATCACCGAGGCGGGGTCGATGGCCGAGCTCACCGCCGCGGGCACGGCATACGCCACCCACAGCGTGGCGATGGTGCCGTTCTTCATCTTCTATTCGATGTTCGGGTTCCAACGGGTGGGCGACCTCATCTGGGCCTTCGGCGACATCCGCGGGCGGGGCTTCATGCTGGGGGCCACGGCCGGGCGCACCACGCTCACCGGGGAGGGGCTGCAGCACGCCGACGGGCACAGCCAGGTGCTGGCGTCCACCGTGCCCAACGTGCAGGCCTACGACCCCGCGTTCGCCTACGAAGTGGCCGAGGTCGTCAAGGACGGCCTGCGCCGCATGTACGGCGACGAGCCCGAGGACATCTTCTATTACCTCACCCTCTACAACGAGCCCTTCAAGCAGCCCGAGATGCCCGAAGGCGTCGAGGAGGGCATCGTGCGGGGCATCTACAAGTTCGCCGACGCACCGCAAGGGTGCCGGCACCGAGCCACGATCCTGTTCAGCGGTTCGGCCCAGGGCGCGGCGCGCGAGGCGCAACAGTTGCTGGCCGAGCACCACGACGTGGCGGCCGAGCTGTGGAGCGTGACGTCGTACAAGGCACTGCGCGAGGAGGCGTTGTCGGCCGAGCGCTGGAACCGCCTGCACCCCACCGAGCAGCCGAAGACGCCGTACGTCACCGAAGCGCTGGCCGAGGCCGAAGGTCCGTTCGTCGCCGTCACCGACTTCATGAAGGCCGTGCCCGACCAGGTCGCCCGCTGGGTGCCCGGCACGTTCCTGCCCCTCGGCACCGACGGCTACGGGCGCTCCGACACCCGGGCCGCCCTGCGCCGCCACTTCGAGACCGACGCTCCCAATGTGGTGGTCACCGTGCTGCAGGCGCTGGCCCAGTCGGGTGAGGGCAAGCAGGAAGCGGTGGCCGACGCCATCGCCCGCTACGAGCTCGACACCGAAGCGCCGGACCCGCGAATCGCCTAACCGCTGGTCAGCGGATGCTGCGCGTGGGTAGCTCCCGCGACGAGTGCAGGGCGCAGAGAGCTGACCCGTTGTAGCGGGACAGCCGAGTCGTGCAGGCCGGATAGCCACACACCCGGCCTTCGACGAAGACCTTCGGGGACCGCGAAGACGACGCTGCCTGTGGGGCGGAGGAGTGGTATCGGGCCATGGGGCAATCCCTTCGGTCAGGGGATGCCGGCACGTCCGAAGATCCGCTGAGAGACACTCCATTGTCGCACACCAGGAGATGTCCGCCCCGGTCGGGCGCAAGCGGGCATTTCGGACGCCATCCGCGCCGCACATCAGCGCCGTACGGTTCGAGTCACTCCGGCGCGACTTCCTTCACCTCCAACCCGGCGTGCGGCCCGCCTCCTCGATCCAGTCGTGCAGCTCTGGTCGCTGCACCTCCTCGAGGGTGGTCACCTTGAAGTAGCGGGTCCGATCGGTGGTTCCGAGTGGCGGCGGGGAGTCGAAGTCCGCACCGCCGAGAAAGACGACATTCACGGAGACGTCGTACGCAGCCAGCTCGATGATCCAACCGAGTTCTGGGAGTCCGTAGTAGGGCCTCTTCCACTTGACGGCGTACTGAAGGCCCGGGATCGTCGCTCGGATCGACTCGTCCAACCGCTTGACGATGGGCTGGAGATGCGGCACCTGGCGGTCGGTCCAGTCGTCGATGTCGGAGTGGCTCGCCGATGGCTCCGGCGGCTTTCGCCCTGCGTTTCCCTTGACTGCTTTCGGCATCGTCTGTCCTCCTCCGACAATCGCCTGCCCAGATTGACAGACCTGTCCCGTTCGACAGCGAAGACGCGGCAAAGCAGCCGTTCCGAGCCCTGCCGGGCGGCTTAGTGTTCCCGGTGATGAAGCTTCCCTTGACGGGCGATCCGGCCGCCGACCAGCTCCTCGAGGACGATCCCCTTGCCCTTCTCGTGGGGATGCTGCTCGATCAGCAGGTGCCGATGGAGAAGGCGTTTCACTCGCCGTACGACTTCAAGGAGCGGCTTGGCGGGCGGTTGGACGCGACAGAGATTGCGGTTATGGATCCGGACAAGCTGCGGGCCGTGTTCGCCGAGCGTCCCGCGCTGCACCGCTTCCCCGGTTCGATGGCCGACCGCACCAACGACCTGGCCAAGGCGCTGGTAGAGCACTACGACGGCCGGGCCGAGCGGGTGTGGGAGACGGCGAAAAACGGCAACGAATTGTTCGCCAACCTGAGGGCGCTGCCGGGGTTCGGCGACCAGAAGGCCAAGATCTTCATCGCCCTGCTCGCCAAGCGCATGGGCGTCCAGCCGCCCGGATGGGAGGAGGCAGCCGGGTTCTACGCCGAACACGGCTGCTACTCGGTCGCCGACGTCGACGGCCCCGACTCGCTGGCCAAGGTGCGCGAGTACAAGCGAGCCAAGAAGGCTGAGGCGAAGGCGAAGGCCGCCAAGAAGTGAACGCCGAGGTCGTCGTCCTGGGCATGGGGCCCGGCGGCGAGCACGTGGCGACGGAACTCGCGAAAGCCGGCATGGACGTCGTCGGCGTCGAGAAGGAACTGCTCGGTGGCGAGTGCCCGTACTGGGCGTGTGTGCCCACCAAGATGATGGTGCGGGCCTCCGACGCGGCCGAAGAGGGCGAGCGGGTGAATCAGCTGGCGGGCCGGGCAACGGTCGAACGCAGCTGGACGCCGGTCGCCCGGCGCATTCGCGAGGACGCCACCGACGACTGGAACGACACCGCGGCGGTCGACCGCTTCAACGATGTCGGAGGGCGCTTCGTCCGGGGCGCGGGCCGGCTCGACGGTCCTCGGCGTGTCGTCGTGGGGGACGAGCCGATCGACGTCTCCCGGGCGATCGTCGTAGCGACGGGCACGAGACCCAAGATCCCGCCGATCGAGGGTCTCGACGGCGTGGAGTACTGGACCAATCGAGGTGCGGTTGCCGCGACCGAGGTTCCCCAGTCCCTCGTCATCGTCGGCGCAGGCGCGGTCGGCTGCGAATTCGCCCAGGTGTTCGCCCGGTTCGGCTCGCAGGTGACGCTGCTGGAAGGCCAGGAGCACGTGCTGCCGCGCGAGGAGACCGAAGCGTGCGACCTGTTGCACCAGATCTTCCGGACCGACGGCATTGACGTCCGGGCCGAGCAGGCCGCGAAGGCGTGCAGCCCGGGCCGTGATGGGGTCGTGGTCACCTTGGAGAGCGGCAGGCAAGTGTCGGCCGAGAGAATGCTGTTGGCCACTGGCCGCAAGGCCGACCTGGCCGCCATCGCCACGTCCACCATTGGCGTCGACGAGAGCGAGCAGTGGATCCCCGTCGACGACCACCTCCGGGTGAACGGCGCGCCGGGTGTGTGGGCGATCGGTGACGTCGTGGGTGGCGGCTTCACCCACATGGCCGTCCACCACGCCCGCATCGTCGTAGCTGACGTCCGCGGCGAATCCGTGCCGGGCACGAGCGACAAGGCCAAGCCGCGCGTGACGTTCACCGACCCCGAGGTCGGCGCCGTCGGGCTCACCGAGCGGCAGGCGCGCGACGGCGGCCTCAAGGTCCGCACCGGGATGTCGCAGGTGCCGTCCTCGGCCCGCGGTTGGATCCACAAGGTCGGGAACGAGGGCTTCATCAAACTCGTCGAAGACCGCGGTCGCGGCGTGCTCGTGGGGGCGACGTCGATGGGCCCGGTCGGCGGCGAGGTCCTGTCGATGCTCACCCTGGCCATCCAGGCCGAGGTGCCCTGCCAAGACCTGCGCCACATGATCTACGCCTACCCAACGTTCCACCGCGCCGTGGAGGACGCGCTGATGGACCTCGCCGGCGCGTCCTAGGACACGGCGCCTCGGTCACCCGAGGGCGAGCGTCACCTGCCAACCCTGCGCCGCGATCGCGTCATAGCTCGACGCAAGCACGGGGCGGTTGCCGACCTCGAACCGGTAACCCGTCGCCTTTGGTACGTCGGGAACGTAGAAGGCGAACTCACACGTCGAGCGGTCCGTCACCTTGCCGATGTCGAGTGCGCCCGTGGCGATGGCCTTGCCGCCCTGGTCGGTGACCACCACCGGCGTCCCGCCGAGGAGGTCGTTGAAGGTGTCCAGACCCTTGCATGGCGCGCCGACGGTCGCGGCCGCCGCACTGAGCGACTCGGTGCCGTGGCCGTGCAGTTGCAGGGCGCCGGTGACACCCGGGAGCGGGTACTGCGCGTTGGCGGCGGTGGCAGTCGCCGTGCTCCGTGGACGGGCGGCGAAGTAGACGACGTCGGCCACGACGGCGGCCAGGATGCACAGCCCAACGACCAGGAGCAGCCACGCTTCGGGCCGCGACTGACGACGAAGAACCCCCATTGCGGGGGGTAGTTCTCTGCCGCGTCGGCTAGTTCCTGCGCTCGCCCTCCCGGCGCGGGACCGCTGACTGGCGGTTCTTTAGCTCGATCCGAGCAGGGCGCTGGTCCTGCCCCGCGATCGCAGCCGGCGCCGCTCACGTTCACTCGTGCCACCCCACACGCCGATGCATCCGTTGGTCAGCGCGAAGTCCAGGCACTCCCCGACCACGGGGCAGCCTCCGCAGATGGCCTTCGCCTCCTTGATCGACTCGCCCTTCGTCGGGAAGAAGATGGTCTGGGACTCCACGGTGCCGAGCCCCCGACAGGCGGCCTCGCGCTGCCAGGCAAGCTCGGACTCCAGAGGGAACAGTCCGTTTTCGATTCCCGAGGGCACACCTCTCACAAGCTTCGCTCCTCGACCTCGCCGTCGGAGAGGTGATCGTGCGCCTCGATCGCTGTGGATCGCTAGAGCCGAAAGTTGTGGATCCGTGCGGAAGTTGTCCACCGCGCGTCCACAGCAGGCACGCCTACGAGGACTGGTGTGCGACGGCGGCCCGGCCGTTTGGCGTCAACCGAATGTCCACGAAGTACGGCTCCGTCTCGCCCTTCGTCTTCTTGGCGGTGATCATGTGGCCCCGTCGCTGGGCGTCCGAGAGCCGGTCCGCGATCTCCTGGGGCTCCAGATCCATCGCCTTGGCGAGCGCCATGGTCTCGCACGGGTTACAGGCGAGTTCGGGATCGTGAACGGACTCATGCTCGTGGATGACCCTGAGCACGGCCAGCACGTCGTCGTAGCGGGTCACGAGCGGGAGGCTACGGGGTGCGTCGGCCGAGGTTGCGGCGATACACCATGTAGTTGGCGCAGACGTAGCCGCCCAGGCGTTCGCCCGTGCGCCGGGACGGCCAGTTGTCGTCGAGGACGAGGGTGTAGCTGAGGTGGCTGTAGCCCTGCTCGACGAGCTGGAGGTAGGCGTAGGAAGCCATGGCCAGGTTGACACCCCGGCCACGCGCCTGGGGCAGGACGCCGATCCCGAGGGTGTTCAGGCGTTCGTCGTCGCGAACCTCGCGGTCGCCGGACGTCAGCGCCATCGCCGTCATCTCCGGGTTCACCCACAGCACGCCCACGGGCTCGCCGTCCTCATAGGCCAGCACCGACAGGTCGAGCATCCCCATCGGGCCCAGCACCTCGACGAGCAGGGCGAACTCGGCCTCGCTGAACGGCGCCGCACCCCAATGCTTGTCGAACGCGGTGTTCCAGGTGGCGACGAACTGGTCGACCAGCTTGTCCTCCGGCACGTCCTGCAGCGGCACGATCTCGTACCCCTGCGCCCGCGCGCCCTCGAGGGCTCGCTCCCATCGCTCGACCAGGTCGGGCGTCACGACGATCTTGTAGTCGACCCAGCCCTGTTCCGACTCGTAGCCGGCGTCTTTGAGAAGGGCGTGGTAGTAGGGCGGGTTCTGGCGGACGAGGTTGGGCGGCAGGTCGTCGTAGGAGTCGATGGCGAACGGGAACTCGCCGAGGCCGAAGCCGCAGCGGGCCGCCTGCATTCCCTGGGACGCCAGCCATCCGCACGCCTCGTCCATGAGCTGGCGCGTCGCCTGCCGCGCGCCCGGCAACGCCTCGAACAAGGCGACGTGGCCGACGTCGTCGCGCCAGTGATCGAGGTAGCGCTGGTCGACCGCAGCCACGCATCGGGCCACGATCTCTCCGCCCTCACGGGCGACGAGCGGTCGCAGCGTGCGGTCCTCGGCGAAGGGGCTGGTGCCGAGGAGCATCGGCAGTTCCAACGCGGCCATGGCCCCCCAGCGGACGGGCCGCGACTTGTAGACCCGGTCGTAGAACTCCACGAATTCGGTGAGCGCCTTCTCGCCCCGCAGCTCTTCGATCTCGATCGCCACGGGCCGAGTTCTACACCCCGTGGATCGGGCGGATGAGGTCGACACCGATCAGCGCCACGAGGACGACGAGGGGCGCGACGAGCGCGTTGAGCGCCCACTGGTCGTGGGCCCACCCGCCGAAGATGGCGCCGGCCGCGTAGCAGAGCCACACCAGGGCGAGGAGCCGCAGCCGCGACGCAGACGCCGAGGGACGCGACGACGGCAACACGAACTTGGCCGCCTCCTCGCCGAGGTGGGTGAGCATCCCGGTGACGAACGTGGTGCGGACGGTCTGGCCCGCGAGGCGGCGCAGGGCCGAGGTCTGCAGGCCCATTGCCGTCGCCGCCAGCACGATCAGCCCGTAGAACGTCCACCCCTTCTGGGCGGCCACGACGCCGTGGGTCAGCGAGGCGTCGCCGAGGAGCATCACCGCGAAGAGCAAGGTCGCCTCCAGGCCGAGCACGACGGCCGCCGTCGACCGCACGCCGCGGCGGGCGAGGACCTCGATGAGCATGGCGCCGCCGCCGACCCCGATCACGAACAGGGGAATGGGCGCGGCGCGCGCCAAGCCGGCCGCGGTTTTGCCCTGCCCGAAGTGGGCGCCCATGGCGGCGCTGTTGCCGCTCATGTGCGCGATGAACACGCCCAGCAGCGTTATGTAGCCGACGGCGTCGACGCACCCGCCGACGAGCGCCAGCGCCATCGCCACCCAGGCCTTCTCCCGAACCCGCTCTGTTGTCGCCACAGGCGCGTGCTTACAGCGCCCCGCCCTCCACGCCAAGCAGCCGGGCTCGGGTCACGGCGCCGGCACCCCGCGACAGGCCCACGACGGCGACCACCCATGCCACCGCACCCAGGGCAATCGCCGTCGAGCCGGCGCCCAGCAGGACGCCGCTGGACTGGGCGTAGGCGATGATGATCAGCGGCAGCGTCACCAGGCCCGAGGCCTGCTGGGCGGCGGCACCGCTGCGGACGCGGCCCGACAGCCGCAGCACAACCGACAGGGTGATCGCCAGGAACGGCGGCACCACCCAGAACATCAGGATCCACCAGTCGCTCGTGGGGAAGAACCAGCCGCCGACCTGGGGACCGACGATGAGGTTGACGATCAGCGAGTAGATGCCGAAGCCGACGATCGTGGTGAGGTACCCGGGAAGGAGGCTGGCGACCAGCTTGCCGAGGTAGATCTCGCGCTCGGTCGCGGGCGAGTGGGCGAGGAACTCGCCGGTGCCCCGCTCCTTCTCGCCGACCAAGGCGTTGGCGCCCACGGCGGTGGAAATCGTCATCGGCACGATCACGGCCAGCGGGGCGAAGAGATAGACAGCGAGCGCGTACGAAGTGCGGCCCGCGGGGCTGAAGCCACCGATGGCGGCCTTGGCCCGGGCCGGCAGCACGTCCAGGGTGGTTGCGACCTTGGCGACGACCGTGTCGTTGTGGACGTGGGTGATCGCGAACAGCAGGAACGTGGGGATCACGACGAAGAACAGCCCGGCCAGGATGAGCATCGGCAGCCAGAAGTCGGGGCTCTGGCGCAGCTGGCGGAGCTCGGTGCGGGCCACGACCCACAGACGCGAGCGCGGCCGCATCAGAACACCCCTCGCTGGCGGACGGCGAAGTACAGCTCCTCCAACGAAGGCTCATGGGGCACCACGCGCGTCAGCCGTACGCCGCGGCCGGCCAGGGCGGTGATGAGGTCCGGCACCCGTCCGGCGTCGTCGAGCTCGACCGTCGCGCCCGACCCGTTGCGTTCGAACGCCATGACCCCGTCCATGGCCGCCAGCGCGTCGAGCGACGCCCGGTCCTCGGCGTCGACAAGTACACGCGGGTTCGGCCAGTAGCGCGCCACGAGCGCGTCGGGGGGACCGGCGATGAGGTCCTTGCCCTTCTCGAGCATGACCACCTGATCGGCCAGGCCCTCGGCCTCGAGCAGGAGGTGCGTGCACATCACGACGGTCTTGCCGTCAGCCGCCATCTCGTCGATGAGGGCCAGCACCGCGTGGGACGACTCGGGGTCGAGGCCGGACGTGGGCTCGTCGAGGAGCAGGAGGTCGGGGTCGTGCAGGATGGCCCGGGCCAGAGCGAGGCGCGTCTTCATCCCCGTCGAGTAGCCGCCGACGCGCAGGTCGAGGGCGTCGTCGATGCCGAAGCGAGCGGCGCTGGCGTCGATCGGGGCGTCGTGGCCCAAGCGCCAGAGGTCGGCCGCGTAGCGCAGGTTGTCGCGGCCCGACAGACGGTCGTACAGCGCGGGCTTGGCCGACACCACGCCGCACCGGCGGCGCACGCTCTCACCGTCGACGTCGGGGTCGACGCCGAAGACCTCGACCCGCCCGCCGTCGGGGCGCAGGGCACCCGTGATCGTGCGGACGGCCGTGGTCTTGCCCGATCCGTTCGGCCCGAGCAGCACCGTGACCGAGCCCTTGGGCGCACCCAGACTCAGGTCGGACAGCCCCACGACGTCGCCGAACGTCCGGCGCACGTGGTCCAACCGCACGACAGGTTCGACCACCACGCAGACGATCCTACCGGCCACTGATTGTGATCACAGCGCCGTGCCCGAGCCGGGCAGTACGTTGGCATTCGTGCAGGTGGTGGCCAATGGAAGCGCGGTCGAGCTCGACGACGGCGCCACGCTCGACGATCTGCTCGGGCGCCTCGGCCTGGGCGCCAAGTGGGTCGTCGTCGAACGCAATGGCGAGCCCGTCCCCCGGCGGGAGACCGCCACGACCGTGCTGACCGAGGGCGACCGGCTCGAGCTCGTGCGCGCCGTGGCCGGCGGGTAGTCGGCGGCAGCAGAGATGAGCAGAGTCGACCTCGGGGACCGCTGCCTCTACCTCTGCACGCCCGACCGCCCCGACCTGCAACAGTTCATCGACGCATGCATCATCGGCGGGGTCGACATCGTGCAGCTGCGCGACAAGAACCTGGAGGCCCGCCCGTTGCTCGACCGGGCCCAGCTGGCGCTGCGCGTCTGCCGGCACCACGGGGTGCCGTTCCTCCTCAACGACCGGCCCGACCTCGCTCTGGAAGTCGAAGCCGACGGTGTGCACGTGGGCCAGGACGACGCTCCGCCTGCGCTCGCCCGGCGGATCATGGGTCCGGACGCCATCGTCGGTCTGTCCACCCACGCGCCGAACGAGCTCGACGACGCCCTCGAGCAACCGGTCGTCGACTACCTCTCGGCCGGGCCCGTCTCACCCACGCCGACGAAGCCGGGCCGCTCAGGCACCGGCCTGCGCTACCTCACGTACGTGGTGGAACGGGCGAAGACACCCTGGTTCGTCACCGGCGGTGTGACGCCCGAGTCGGTGCCGATGATGGCGGCCGCCGGCGCCCGGCGCTTCGTCGCGGTTCGCTGGCTGACCGAAGCGGAGGACGCCAAGGCGGCCGCCAGCGCGCTGCGGGCCGCGATCGAGAAGGCCGTCAACCGTTGAGCGTGCTGCGGCCCTCGGTGTCGTACAGGTGGGCGGTGAGGGTGATCTCGGCGGCGCGGGGCTCCAGTTCCTCGTAGGTGCGCTTGTAGCCGGTGGACTTGATCTTCCACTCGCCGTCGACCTTGACGTAGGTGTCCTCGTAGAAGGCGGCGCCCCGGATGTCGACGCCGAACTCGAGTTGCAGCACGAGGTCCATGAGGGCCCACGTGCCGGTGGCGGTGTCGGGGCCGGTGACGTCGATCTCGGGCTGACCCACGCGGTGCGCGCTGAGGAACTGCTGGGACCCCATCGACGTGCGCAGGAACTCGAGGATGGCGTCGCGCCCGTCGAAGGCCCACGCACCACCGCCGTAGGACGCCACCGCGTCGGGAACGAAGCACTCCGCGATCTCGTCCCACCGCTTCTGGTCCAAGCACCGCACGTACTTGTACTTGAGGCGCTTGATCTCCTCGATCGCGATCAGGTCATCGACGCTGAGGGTCATGAGCCCGTCCACTCCTCGCTCTTCGCCCAGAGCTCGGCGCCCAGTTCGGGGGTCGCCCGCTTGCTGGGGTCCTTCTCTGCGCAGTCGTCGTAGTACTTGCCGCTCTCAGTTGCCAGCTTGCGGTCGGTGGCGCAGTAGAGCGACGTCTGGGCCCCTTCCTCGTTGCTCTTCATGAACAGCTTCATCACCGCGTCGACCGGCCAGGGGATGCGTCGCCACACGTTCGACGCGATGGCCCCGGGGTGCAGCGAGTACGACGTCACGCCGGTGCCCTCCAGACGGCGGGCCAGTTCCTGGGCGTGCAGCACGTTGGCGAGCTTCGACACTGCGTACTCGGGCAGCCCGGTGATCGAGCGCGTCTTCTTGCGGATCGCTTCGTAGTTGATGCCTGGCGCCGAGTAGTGGGCGACGCTCGACACGATCACGATGCGGGCCGGGGCGCTGGCCTTGAGCTTGTCGGCGAGGAGGTTGGTGAAGAGGAAGGGTCCGACGTGGTTGGTGCCGAAGGTCAGCTCGAACCCGCTGGCCGTGACGCCCCGCTGCCCGGCTACGCCGGCGTTGTTCACGAGGCAGTGCAGCGGCTCGTCGAGGGCCAGGAACTTGGCCGCGCACTCGCGCACGGAGTCGAGGTCGCCCAGGTCGAGATGAAGGTAGGCGGCGTTCTCGCCGATCTCGTCGAGGACCGGCCTTGTCTTCTCCTCGTTCCGGCTGGCGATGAAGACCTTGCCGCCGCGGCGGGCCAGCTCGACCGCGGTGGCCCGACCGATGCCGCTGTTGGCACCCGTGACGATGAAGGTCTTGCCCTGCAGGTCCTGCGCCATCTATCCCACTCCTTGTCGTTCCATCCATCCGATCAGCGCCGCGATCGCCCGGGGGTCGTGACGCAGGCGGTGACCTGCGCCCGCGATCACGCGCAGGTCGGCGTCGCCGCCGGCCGCGTCGGCGAGCGCCCGGGCGTCGCTCACCGGCACGGTCGTGTCGTCGGAGCCGTGCATGAGGAGCAGCGGACGGGGCGCGAGCTCGGCCACCGCCGTGAGCGGCTGCACCGCTTTGAACTCGCTCGCCCACGCCTCGGCGTCGGCCGGGAACGCGGCGTCGCGGATGACGCCGACCACGCGGCAATGGGAGAGGAAGGCGCGGGCGTCGCTGGCCCAGTTCTCGAACTCGGCGGGGGCGGCCAGGGTGGCCACGCCGCCGATGCGGTCGTCGTCGGCGGCCTCGTACAGCGCCACGGCGCCGCCTGCGCTGGACCCCGCCACCCACACGCCGCCGCCCCGCGGCAGGTCGACCGCGTAGTCGACGACAGCCCGGACGTCGTCGACCCAGCCGAGCAGCGAGAAGTTGCCCTCGGAATCGCCGGTGCCTCGGAAGTTGAAGGCCACTACCGTCCAGCCCGTCTCCGCCGAGAGGTGGTCGGCCAGATCGGGGTAGGTCTGAGCCGACGTCAGGGCGCCGCCGGGGCCGGCGGGAAAGCCGTGGCAGAGCACGAGTGCGGGGCGGGGGCCCGCGGCCGAGCGGGCGGGCCGGGCGACGTGGGCAGCCAACTTGAGGTCACCGGACTGGATCGCTCCGTCCATGGTCGCCATCTCAGTGGCAGTGGTGGCAGGCGTGGTAGCAGCGGTTGCGGGCTTCGGGGAGGGTGTCGGGGCCGAAGGCCAGGTACGTCTCGGCCGCCAGGATCTCCTCGATGCCGCACTCGTCGGTGGTGTTGTCGAGGTCGTGCACCCGCATGGTGCGCTTGTCGCCCATCCACCGGTGGTCCTCGAAGTTTCGCGGGCGAGTCATCGGGACCGGAATCTAGGAGAAACGAGGAACGGGGGCGCCTCCGAAGAAGCGCCCCCGTTCCAGAGAATGTGCTGAAAGGAACTCGAGTCTCCGTGCTGCTTCGGGAGGGACCACTCCCCGACCGGTACTCGAGCGGTGGCTGACGGGGATTCGCCAGCCGGTCCAGCTGCCGTGTTAGCGGCCAGCCACCTCCAGGGTCCCATGACGACTATCGCTCAGCTGGACCACCCCCTTTCTCTGGTGCCCACATAAAACCACATCTGGCAAGGATTCCGGAACCAGGTTTCAGGCGCCTTCGGGGGGGTCCACCGGACCGATGGCCCCAATGGCCTCCAGGTAGGTCATCTGGGCGTCGAGAACAGCGTGGACCTGGGCCGGCGTGTACGTGGATCCCGCCGACTGGGCCCGCATCAGGACGAAGTCGACGGTCTCGGCCCCGCCCACCACCACCGGGCCCTCGCTCTGGGTCCCGTGGCCGTTGGAGGACACACCCTTGAGGCGGAAGTACTCGAGGTGCCAGTTGATGATCTGGCGCACGTCATCGGGCGAGAGCTCGGCCGCCACGTCGTCGCTCACATGCCGGCAGACCCACTCCACCGCCTCCTCGAAGTCGAAGACGGGCTTGGGCGGCACGTTGCCCAGACGCCTCGCCTCGCGGCCGATGACGACCGCGGCGATGACGAAGACGATGAGCAGCGCGACGACGGCGAAGACGAGAATCACTGCCGCGAAAGGCTACTGAACGGCGTTTTTTGCAGCTCTCCTAGATCCCGATGCGCTGAGCCAGCAGCTCTCGGTGATACGTGGGGTCGCCCAGCAGCAGCTGGGAGGACTTGGCCCGCTTGAAGTACAGGTGGGCGTCGTGCTCCCACGTGAAGCCGATGCCGCCGTGGATCTGGATGTTCTCGGCCGCGGCGTGGAAGTAGGCGTCCGAGCAGTAGGCCTTGGCCAGGCTGGCGACCGTCGGCAGCTCGTCGTTCAGCTCGGCCGCGGCCCAGCCCGCGTAGTACGCAGCCGACTTCGCCGACTCGACCTCGAGCAGCATGTCGGCGCACTTGTGCTTGATGGCCTGGAAGCTGCCGATGGGACGGCCGAACTGGACGCGCACCTTGGCGTAGTCGACGGACATGTCGAGGCACTTCTGGGCCCCGCCCACCTGCTCAGCGGCGAGTGCGACCGCCGCCAGATCGAGCACCCGCGAGAGCACGGGCCAGCCTTCGCCCTCGGTGCCGAGGAGCTTCGCCGGCGTCGCTGAGAACTCGAGGCGGGCCTGCTTGCGGGTCTGGTCCATGGTCGCCAGCGGCGTGCGGGTGAGTCCGGCGGCGTCGCCCGCGACGGTGAACAGGCTGATGTTGTCGCCCGTCTTGGCGGCCACGATGATCAGGTTGGCGGTGTGGCCGTCGAGCACGAACATCTTGTGGCCATCGATGGTGTAGCCGTCGCCCGACTTGGTAGCGGTGGCGGTGATGCCTTCGGCGTCCCAGCGGCCATTGTCCTCGGTCATCGCCACGGTGGCGATGGTCTCGCCGCTCGCGATGCCGGGCAGCAGCTCCTTCTTGGCGGCGTCATCGCCCGAGTGGAGGATGGCGTTGGCGGCGAGGGCAACCGTCGAGAAGTACGGAGCGGTGAGCAGCGCCCTGCCCATCTCCTCGAGCACGACGATGAGCTCGACGTAGCTGTATCCGGAGCCCCCGTACTCCTCGGGGATGGCCAGGCCCTGGAGGCCCAGCTGGCTCCCCATCTGCTCCCAGACCGCGGGGTCGTAGCCCTCCTCGGTCTCCATGAGCCGGCGCACCTCGGCCGACGACGACTTGTCTTCGAGGAACGCCCGGACCGTGCGCCGTAGCTCTTCCTGTTCCTCGCTGAAGGCGAAGTTCACTGCGTGCTCCCTTGTTCTCTTATGACGCGGCCGGCTCGCGGGGCAGCCCCAAGACGCGCTCCCCGATGATGTTCTTCTGGATCTCCGTCGACCCGGTGTAGATGGTCTCGGCCCTGCTCAAGAGGAAGCTCGACTGGAACTCCTCGAGCTCGTAGTTCGGCCCGGCCAGCACTTCTGACCACGGGCCCATGAGCTCCATCTCGAGCTCGCCCAGGTGCCGGTGCCAGTGCGACCAATAGAGCTTGCTGATCGAAGCCTCGGGCGGCGGGCTCCCGGTCGCCAGCATCTTGGTGATCGAGCGGAAGCCGTTGTACTTCATGATCTGCACGCCGATCCACGCGTCGGCCAGCTTCTGGCGCACGATCGGGTCGTCGCTCAGACCCTGCTTCTTGGCGTAGTCGATGACCTGCTCGCACTCGTGCTGGAAGTGCAGCTGCTGGGCCAAGAAAGCGGTGCCGCGCTCGAAGCCGAGCGTGCCCATGGCGACCTTCCAGCCCTCGTTGATGTTGCCGACGACCAGGTCGGCCGACGTGCGGGCGTCGGTGAAGAAGACCTCGTTGAACTCCGCCGAGCCCGTGAGCTGCTTGAGCGGCTTGACGTCGATGCCGGGCTGGTCCATCGGCAGGAGGATGAACGACAGGCCCTTGTGCTTGGGCGCCTCGGGGTCGGTGCGACAAACGGCGAAGATCCAGTCGGAGTGGTGCGCCAGCGTGGTCCACACCTTCTGGCCGTTGACCACCCACTCGTCGCCGTCGAGGATCGCCCTGGTCTTGACGTTGGCCAGGTCGGAGCCGGCGTCGGGCTCACTGAAGCCCTGGCACCACAGCTCTTTGCACTTGAGGATGCCGGGCAGGAAGCGCTGCTTCTGCTCTTCGGTGCCGAAGGCGATGAGCGTGGGGCCGAGGAGGCCTTCACCGAAGAAGCTGACCCGGGCCGGGGCGTTGGCCTTGGCGTACTCCTCGTTGAAGATCAGCTGCTGGGTGATGGAGGCACCGCGGCCCCCGTACTCCTTGGGCCAACCCAGCCCGATCCAGCCTGCTTCGCCGAGCTGCTTCTCCCACTCCAAGCGCACGTCCCACCCGGTCTCGTCGGCCGGACCGCCGCCGCTGCCGAGAGCGGCGTACTCGCCAACGAGGTGCTCCTTCAGCCAGGAGCGCACCTCTTCGCGGAAGGCCTCGTCTTCGGCGCTCCAGCGGAAATCCACGGGCCGGGACGATACTTGACTACCCGGTCAAGTTTCACGCCCGACGCCAGCGCCAGAGGAGCGTTCCGCCGGCACCGAGGAGCAGGCCGCCGGCCACCCACGGCGCCCACGCGCTTCGACCGTTCGACGAATGCGGCGTCCCCAGCGCGACTTCCCCGCTTTTTGGAGCATTACTTGCCTCTGGGGGCGGTAGAGCTCCAAAAACCGAGGTGGTCGTGTCGGGGACGGTCGTCGTGGTTGGGACCGTCACCGTCGCCACCACGCCCAAGGGTGCCGCACCTGCCTTCGGCGGTGCCGTCGCCTTCTTCGCCGTCGTCGACGCTGGGGCCGGGGCGGGTGCGGGCGCCCCGCGGTACTGGCCCGAGTTGGGGTCGACCATGAGGGACGACTCGTCCACGGCCTCAAAGGCGCTGGCCGGAACCCGCTTGAGGTCGGAGATGAAGCCGTCGTCCCAGTTGTTGACGGCCTCCCCTTGGAAGTACCAGTTGGAGCCGTTGTCAGCGAGGATCAGGCCGTAGTGCTGCATGGCGCGCAGAACGACCTGGGTGTCAGGGCGGTAGCCGGCCATGCTGAAGTCGGCCCGGAGACGGAAGCGGGCTCCCATGGGCGGCAGATTGGGGTCGCTCGCCGACCCCGCCTGGTGGCGGGCGGGCCAGATGAAGCTCTTGTCGGTGCGCTGGGCCGTGAAACGGATGGCGTGGTCGACGTGGCCCGACTGGACCTCGTCGAGCCGCAGCAAACCCGGGAGGATGGGCAGCCCGGCGGCGTCGGCCGAGGTCCACGTGGCCGGGCGCAGGGCGTTCGACGCAAGGTTGAACACCGCCCCCGAGCCGGCGGTCGGGCGCCCGCCGTTCCAGTTGGCGTCGTAGAGCTCGTAGAGGACGCAGGTGTCCCTGTTGATCATCAGGGCGTGGCGGTCGCCGGTGCTGCTTGCGCCCCCTTCGATCGGCGTGTCGGTCCCGAAGGGGTACGGGCCCGGGTCGCTCTCGTCGGCGTACTGGAACGTCGGGGTCACGCTGGGGTGGCTGTTGGTGACGGCGATCCACGGAATGCCGTAGGGCGCGCTGGGGTCGCCCGACGACCCGAAGTCCGGGTGGAGGCGAGTTCCGGAGGCGTTCGTGCTGTTGAGCCAGGCGGAGCTGTGGGCGTTCACCGGCAGGCCGGTGACATCGGCGTGCCACACGTTGTCCGCCGGCAGGATCGGACAGTTCGGCGCAGCGGGCGGCGCGCTCGCCGTGGCGATCGGTGATGCGGCGGCGGCCGCGCCGGCCGCCAGCGCCAGGGCCGCGGCAGCGAGGAGGCGCGGAGATCGCATACTCATACATCGGCCGCCAGGGCGGGTGGCCTGAAGAGCGGCGTCAGGTGGCCTTCCGGACCGAACCCGTGAGGACGTTTCCCTCGGCATAGGCCGCAGCCAGGCAGACCATGTAGCGCTGACTCGGCTCGCTCCAGCGGTCCGGTGAGGGCCCGTAGTCGCCGACGCCGATGTCGGCCGTCGGCCCGTGCCCTGTGTACCCCTCGAACGCTTGTGCACAATCCGCGTCGCGCACCTCCTTCTGCTGCTGGTCGGTCGGATACACCCCGCCGAAGCGGGGTCCGACGTCGACCCGCGCCGTGACCTCGGCGTGATGGGGTTGCGAACACTTCACCTGGCGCACGTGGACAGCATCGCCACCCTGCTGATCGACGCAGTCGCCGGCGAAGAGCTGGTCGCCACCGACCACGATCGGGATCGTGCTCGTAACCGGGTCGGTGCTCGCGGGCGTCTCGTCGTCGCCGGGACCGGGCACGGTGTCGGCGTTGTGGGCGTCGGCCGCCGCCTGCTCCTGGGCGACCTGCTGAGGCAACTCTTTGAGCGCCTTGTCGTGGGTGCACGCGCTCGCGATTACCGCCAGGAGCACGACCGCGACAGTCGTGACGAACAACCTCACGCCCTGTAGTAAACCGCTTGTATGCACTACGAGGACGAGCAGGTCGAGATCACCAAAGTGGTCGTCGGTCCGATGGACAACAACGTGTTCGTCGTGCGGTGCCGGGAGACGGGCGATGCCGTGATGCTCGACGCCGCAAACGAGCACGACAAGCTCCTCGACCTCTGCAAGCGTCTGAACGTGCGCAAGGTGCTCGAGACCCACGGCCACTGGGACCACATCCAGGCCGTCCCGCAGGTCCGCGACGCGGGTTACGAGGTGGGCGTTACCGCCGAGGACTCGGCGATGCTCGATTCCTACGACTTCGTGCTCGAGGACGAGTCGGTCATCGAAGTCGGCGATCTGCGCTTGCACACCATCAAGACCCCCGGGCACACGCCGGGGTCGATGTGCTTCCAGATCGAAGGCTCGCCGGTGGTGCTCTCAGGCGACACGCTCTTCCCCGGCGGGCCGGGCGCCACCAAGTTCGGGGGCCACTTCCCGACGATCATCCGATCCATCGAGGATCGTCTCTTCACCCTGCCGCCGGAAACGATCGTGATGCCCGGTCACGGCGACGACACCACCATCGGCACCGAGCGGCCCCATCTTCAGGAGTGGATCGACAGAGGTTGGTGAGTAAACCGCACCTCCGCTATGACGAGCGGCCGGAGGATGACACGCCGCTTCACACCGCGGATCTGCCGGCCACGCCGCAGCGCGACCGCAACATCCCGGCCCGAGCGTGGATCGAGGCACCCCCCGAACTGATCCATCTCGGTGACGACATCGGCGGCGTGGAGGCGCAGTACAAGCGCCGCATCGGTCGCTGGCTGCTGTGGCGGTCAGGGCCGGCAACCGGTGCCGACGCTCGCTACCTCGTCCTGGACGCTGACGACCTCGGCAACCAGTACTCGTTCCGGCTCTTCCCGGACGGCAACGGTGAAGGGCAAGGCCCCGATGGCGCGGTGCACACCCGCTTCCGGGCCTGGAAGGAAGCGCTCAGGGACGCCGGTTAGGTCGCCCTGCGTCACGGGCCCGGATCGGTACGGCCTGCAACTTGATGGCGCGTAGCGCACGACCGACAACCACCGCGACCCCAAAGGACAGCACCGTCCACCCCGCGAAGGCCATGGCTGCCAGGGCTGCCTCGTGCACGCTCACTCCTCCGGCCGGCGGAACTCAGGAGTGGCCGGGGTCTGGAGCGGCTCCGATTGAAGAATACACCTCCCAAGCCAGACAATTTCCCGATTGTTGACCAGAACGTGGACGCATCGGGCGTAGGCTGCACGGCGGGGGGCACCCTGAGAAGCGAGGGTTCGTTTGGCCCCGGACGCTGCAAAGCCTGAAGTCGACGTTGAGGCAGCCGTGGTTGCTCACGGCCTGCTCACCTCGATGGCCGTCGTCCACGCCGGTGTCGTGACCGTCTGGGAGCACTGGACCGACCTGCCTCCCGAGAAGCGGGACTACCTCTTCGAGCGGATCCTCGCCCACACGACCTTTGTGGCCGAGACGCTGAAGGACCTCACGCGCGGCCTGCCTGAAGGCATGGCCGGCGAGCTCGACGCCATGCACCAACGGCGCCCCCAGCGTCCCGGCGTCATGCGATCGCTCGGCGACGCTCCCGACTAGCGACGTTCGAGTTCGACCAGCGCGACGTCGACGTCGCCCCGCTCCTCGTCGGCCAACGCGTAGCCCGAGAACGACTCCGTCTCGATCGCTTCGATGACTCGTCGGAGCTGCTGATGGGGCAGGCCCGCGGACTGGAGGACGAGCTCGTACTCGTGCACCGTCTGTTCAGGACGCCGGGGGGCGCCGAGGCGCGCGCCTACGTGTTCGAGCCGGGCCAGGCGCAGGTCGGCCCACGAACGGCGAGGGCGGGTTCGACGCCGGCGCCGCCAACCCATCAGCCGCATGCCGACGACCAGCACCAGCACGGCCGCTCCGAGCAGAACAGCGACCCGCAGCACGACCGCCGACGGCCGGGGCAGGTGTCGTAGCAGGTACGGCAGGAGGCCCGACCCGGCGGCGCGCACGCTGCTGTCACCGGCCAACGGCACCGCGGCCGTGGGGTCGAAGGCCTGCCACCCCGTGCCGGGGAACCACACCTCCGCCCACGCGTGAGCATCCTTGGCTCGGACCTCCCACAGTCCGGTGAACGGGTTGCGCTCGCCCGGGACGAACCCCACGGCAAGACGAGCCGGGATCCCGAGCGACCGCAACATGACCACGAGGCTGGTACCGATCTGCTCGCAGAACCCGACCTTGTCCACGAACAGGAACTGGTCCACGGCGTCGGCTCGAGCCGGCAACGGTGGGACGTTCAATGTGTACCGCGTGTTCGTCGCCATCCATCCCTCGAGCGCTCGAACCTTGTCGTAGGTGGTGGGGGCGCCGGCTGTCACCTCCCGCGCCAGGGCTTTGACGCGCTCGGGAGTCTCCGGGGGCAGTTGGACGTACCGGGGGACGATCCCGTCGGGAATCGTTGACGTATCGGCTGCTTGCAGACGGGCGGCCGTCACGCCGGGTCTCTTGCTGACGACCGTGTAGATCGTGCCGCCCGGCATGTTGGTCCCCGACCGGATGGCACCGTCGTTGAGCTGGAAGACGGCGCGGTCCGGGAAGTACAGCTGGCTCGGCGCGTACGCGCCGAACACGAGGTTGGGCCCGCCGCGCTCGATGTAGAAGGTCTGCACGAACTCGCTTCCCGACTGGGTCGCGTCGCCCGCGGTCGCGGGGAGGTCGATGGGCGATGCGCCGCGGATCGCTTGTGGCCGGACGTCGGACTGCGTCCAGCTCCGACCGTCCCAGCGATCAAAGGTCTGACCCCGCCAGAAGTCCGGCTCGGGCGCCTTTACCCGCATCACCATCGTGTTGTCGGGGCGCCCGCGAACGCTCGTGTCCAGCGAGTCCGAGAACCCGAAGTAGCCGAACGACTCGCGCCCACCGCTGCCGCGCCGGGCGTCGGTCCTTCGCGCCGGGTCGCCCGCGCCCAACGACGGGTTTGACAAGCCACCCGGCAACGGCACGCGCAGGGCCTGGGGAAGGTGAGCAGGGAAGGCGAGCGACTTGGTCGTGCCGGCGGCCGGCACGACGAGGAACGCTCCGGTCCCGAGCAGGGCCACCGCAGCCACGACGGCGAGCACCGGTCGCGCCAAGCGGGCCGGGCGTTGGGCCGCGCCGACCGGGTTGGTGAGCGTCGGCACCTCGTCGAGCTGGCGCCGGTAGGCCAGCACCAGACTGGCCAACGCCGCGACGCCCCACACGATCAACCACGGCGCGAACCCCAGCGAGACCGAGAGCACGCCGGCTGCCGTGATCAACGTCAAGCTCGACACCAGCGAGAACAGCAGGTCTCGTCGGGCGGGAACGTCCATCGAGTGCAGCACCTGGACCCAGAGGAAGAGCTCGGCGAGGGGGATCTGGATCTCCGAGACCGACCCGCCGGCCAGGACGGCCCGCACCGAGCCCAGGAACAAGATGAAGGCGACCAGGAGAGCGACTGCCAGCGCGACCTTGAGCCAGAACCGGTCCTTGTGCCGGGCCAAGTGCGAGAGCGCGAAGCCGACGGGGATACCGACCAAACAGGCGACCTGCAGCGCACGGCCGCCGACGTTTTCATTGAGAACGGCCGCAGCCGCGGCCAGCACGGCGACGAGCACGGTGACGCGAAGCCCGATCGACTCCTCCGGCGGCGGTGAGGCGTTGATGCGCTTCAACCGCTCCAGCACGGTCACGTCGGCATCACTCGCACGATCTCTGCCCCATGGGGAAACGGGCCGTCGGGCGGGGCCGAGGCGACGGCGCGCGCCAAGCGGCGGCTGACGTCCAACCGGGTCTTTGCCGCGGTGACGCGCCCGCCCCCGTCTTCGGCCGTGGCCATCACGACCACCAAGCCCTCCCGCAAGGCCCGGTTCGCCAGCCCGGCGGCGCGTGAGGCAGCCGCCTCGGCCGCGTCAGCCGGCCCGCGCAGGTCCACGACGATCGCGAGCCGCCTGCTGGCCGGGTCGTCGAGCTCCTTCACCACCAGCGAGCCGTGCCGGGCACTGGTCGGCCAGTGCACGAGTCGGGCCGGATCGCCGGGGACGTATTCGCGCATGCCGCGGACCACGTCGAGGCCTGCGCCCCCGCGAGGGTCGCCGCCGGCGCCGCCCGCGCCGGCAATCGGCAGCCGGGCCGGTTCGTCGGGCACCGGTCCGACCTCGATCGGGTGCTCGAGGGTCAGGCGCGCTCTCCTCGTCCACCACACCAAGCCGAGCGGTCCGCCGCCGCGCAGCTCCACCACGACCTCGCGCACCACGCCCCGCCGTTCGGGCACGACCGACGTGTCTCCCGCGGACGGCACCACCACGCGGACCCACTTACCCGAAGGAGAGAGCACGCGCGCCATGAGGTGCTGACCCCATCCGTCGACCGCGAGCCGGACGGACAAGGGCCGTCCGGCGATGCCGTCGCGCGCTGTCACCGCTGACACGCGCGCCGTCATCAGCGATAGCCCCGGCCAGAGCGTCGCCAACACGAGCGTCGCGACCAGGCCTGACAACACGACCATGACCCAGCCCGCACCCGACGTCCGCGCGATGGCGAACATCGCCGCGCCCATGCCGAGAAGCACGAACGCCGGCCGACTGAGGGCCGGCCGTGGCCAGGTCATCCTCGGGGGACGGGCACCCGGTCGAGCAAGGCCTGCACGAGGCCGGCGGCGATCTTGATGTCCGGCCCTGCCCGGAGCGTGAGCCGGTGGGCCAGCGCGGGCGCGGCCACGGCCTTGACGTCGTCGGGGGTCACGAACCCACGTCCGCCGAGCGCAGCGTGGGCCTGCGCGGCGTGGAGCACGCCCACACTGGCCCGGGTGCTGGCTCCCGTGGCGATGTCCGGGTGCGCCCGCGTCGCGTTCGCCAACTGGACGATGTAGTCGGCCACCGCAGGCTCGCAATGGACGGCGCGCACTGCGTTTCGAGCCCGACGTAGGCCGTCGGTGTCGGTCACCGGCCCGATCTCGTCGAGCATGTCGGCGCCGCCACGGCCGAGCAACACGTCGCGCTCAGAGGCGGGGTCGGCGTAGCCCATGTGCATCACGACCGCGAAGCGGTCGAGCTGGCCGTCGGGAAGCGGGAACGTCCCCGCGTGCTCGAACGGATTCTGGGTGGCGACGAGGAAGAAGGGGTCAGGCAGCGGCCGGGTCGCCCCGTCCACGCTCACCTGGTGTTCCTCCATCGCTTCGAGCAGGGCAGCCTGCGTGCGGGGTGTGGCCCGGTTGACCTCGTCGACCAGGACCACGTTGGCGAACAGCGGCCCCGCCCGGAACTCCCATGTCCCGGAGGCCGGCTGGAAGACAGCCACGCCGGTCAGGTCCGACGGCAGGAGGTCGGGCGTGCCCTGGACCCGGCGAAAGCTGCCGCCCACCGACTGGGCCATGGCCTTGGCCAGCAGGGTCTTGGCCACACCCGGTACGTCCTCGACCAGCAGGTGGCCGCCGGACAGCAGGGCGATGACGCCGAGGTGCAGGGCCTCCGCCTTCCCCCGAATGACGGTGGACAGGTTGGCAAGCAGGGCCGAGCCCAGCTCCGCCACGTCAGCGTCCAGGCGCGCCAACTCGCCGCTCCGTAGAGGCGAGGTCATCCTCTACGGTTTCGGTCCGTTTGCCCGGGCCCTTTAAGCCTCAGCCGGGTTTGAGCGAGGCTGGGTTCTCCCCACCCAGGAGCGGCACCCATGGTCGACGACCTCATCGATCCCCGGCGCGCGGAGCCGCCGTACGTTCTGCCCGAACGGGAGATGCTCGAGCGCTGGCTCGAGTTCCACCGCACGACACTGCTGCTGAAGTGCGAGGGCCTCGACGATGCGCAGCGCAAGGCACGACCCGTCCCGACGTCAAAGCTGTCGTTGCACGGCCTCGTCCGCCATTGCGCCGAGGTGGAGCGCAACTGGTTCCGACGGGCGTTACTGAAGGAATCCGAGGCGCCGTGGATCTGGTACGACCCCGCGCACGAAGACAGCGAGCTCGTCCCCCTCGACGACGCCGGCTGGGATGCCGACCTCGCCGCCTGGCAGACCGAGTGCGAAGCCAGCCGAGCGGCGGCCGCCGGCTTCGACCTCGACCACGAGGGTCTCCGCCACGGACAGCCCGTATCACTGCGGTGGATCTACACCCACATGATCGAGGAATACGCGCGCCACAACGGCCACGCCGACCTCATCCGTGAACTGGTCGACGGCCAGGTCGGCTGGTAGCGGGCCCACCTCCGCATTCTCGGGGTGGATAACCGTCCTACAGCCCGGTTATCCACCCCGAGAATGCGCTTTCAGGCGGCCGTGAGCGGGTGTCTCGGCTGCTCGATGAGCTCGACCTCGGGCGGGAGGCCTTCGACCTTGGTGTGGCCGTCGGATACTTCGACGGTGACACCGCGGCCGGCGAGGGGGATGCGTTCCACGCGGAGGTAGTCGATGCCCGGCGGCAGGACGGGGTTGAGCCAGACCTTGCCGTGGGGCAACCAGGGGTCGAGCCGCAGCATCGTCCGCAGGCAGAGCAAGGGCGAAGCCGCGGACCACGCCTGCGGAGAGCACGAGGACGGGTAGGGCACCGGGAACGGGACGTCATCGCGCGCCAATCCGCCGAACAGCTCCGGCAGGCGGTGGCCCTGGAACTCCGCGGCCTCGAACAGGCCCATGATCACCTTCAGCGCCTCGTCGACGAAGCCATAACGCATGAGACCGGCGGCGATGATGGCGCTGTCGTGGGGCCAGACCGAGCCGCAGTGGTAGCTCATCGGGTTGTAACCGACGGCGGACTCCGACAGCGTCCGGATCCCCCACCCGTTGAACATGTCGGGAGCCATCAGACGCTCGACCACGAGGGGCGCCTTGTCGGTATCGATGATGCCGGTCCAGAGGCAGTGGCCCATGTTGGACGCCAGGGCGTCGATCCGGTTCTTCTCACCGTCGAGGCCCATGGCGAACCACCCGTGCTTCTCGACCCAGAAGTCACGGTTGAACGCCGCCTTCAACTCGATGGCTTTGCTGCGGTAGCGCTCGTGGGTGTCCATGTCCTTGGCCTCGAGCGCGAAGTACGCCCGCGCCAGGTACGCGGCGTACACATACGCCTGCACCTCGCACAACGCGATCGGCGCGCGCGGCAGGCGGCCGTCCTGGAAGCGCACGCCGTCCCACGAGTCCTTCCAGCCCTGATTTGCGAGCCCCCGATCCGATGACCGCTGGTACTCGACATACCCGTCGCCGTCGCGGTCGCCGTACTGCTGCACCCACTCCAGTGCCCGGTCGGCGTGCGGCAGCAGCGAGTCCACCAGCTCCGGCGCCAGGCCCCAGCGTCGCAGCTCACCGAGGAGCATCACGAACAGCGGGGTGGCGTCGGCGGTGCCGTAGTACACCTGGCCGCCGCCCAGCGACAGAGACGACGCGCCGCCGAAGCGCATCTCGTGCAGAATCTTGCCGGGCTCCTCGTCGGTGCGGGGTTCGACCTCGGTGCCCTGGAAGCGCGCCAACGTCTGCAGCACCCCGAGCGCCAGGTCGGGGTCGATGAGCAGCGCCATCCACGACGTGATCAGCGAGTCGCGGCCGAACAAGGTCATGAACCACGGCGCGCCGGCGGCGACCACGGCCCGCTCCGGGTAGTCGGGGTCGAAGATGCGGAGGGCCCCGAGGTCCTCGGCGCTGCGGGTGACGATGCCCTTCAGGTGGGAGTAGTCGGTGTCGACCGCCGGCACCTGGCTGCGCCACTTGGCCAGTCGGGCCCGGGGCGTGGCGTGGTCGACGGGCTGGCCGCACAGGTGCCGGGGTTCGATCTCCTCGTTCTCGATGATGGGCGCCAGCTGGACGCAGACCTCCCACCGCTCCTGGGGCGGCACGATGATCTCGAAGGTGGCCAGGTTGGCGGCCAGCTTGACCGGCTGACTGAACGAGATGCGCACGCCCCGGCGGGTCAGCCCCCGTTGGTAGCGGAAGACGATGTCGTCGCCGGCCTCCTCGAGGGCGGGCGTGATGTCGCTGTCGAACCGCCCCTCCTTGACGTGGAACAGGTCGGCGAAGTCGGTGTCGAACAGCAGCTCGAGCGAGCAGTACGAGGGCTCGTCGCCGTAGTTGCGGATGACGATGTCCTCCCGCATCCCCCGCCCGACGAAGCGGTGCCGGAACAGCAGCAGGGGGCTGTCGGCCCGACCGGCGCGAGGACGGGTGCGCAGCGCGAACGTCGCCGAGAAGGGGTCCAGCGGTTCGGCCTCCAGGGCCTCGGGGGCCTGGCCGTTGACCCGCAGCTCCAGCCGCGACAGGAAGCGGGTGTCGCGGAAGAAGAAGCCCTGCGGCAGCGTGGGCACCATGTCCCCCGAGCGCCCCGAGATGGCGAACGCCGAGCCCTCCACCAGGGTGACGGTGCCGACCGTGCCCAGCATCGGCACCTCACCCGAGTACGTCCAAGGTTCGGCCATGCCGCCGGGACTCTAACGGTCCAGGTCAGGGCCCATTCGGGACTTTCCCCTACCTGCGTAGTGTTATTAGAGTTGCGATGGACATGAGCACGAGCGCGCCGCTCTTCCAGATCGAAGGCCTGCACGTGGCCGTCGAGGGCCAGGAGATCCTCAAGGGCGTCGACCTGACGGTCCGACCCGGCGAGGTGCACGCCCTCATGGGCCCCAACGGCTCGGGCAAGTCCACACTCGCCAACTCGCTCCTCGGCAACCCCGACTACCAGGTCACCGCCGG